>CAYXFB010000093.1:0-8345 GCA_964464145.1 uncultured Christensenella sp. | reverse complement strand
CAAAAATGGATGCTACGCCTACGCCTAGCATCCATTTTTTCGACAGTCTGAAGCGCCCGAAGGCGCTTTTTTTAGTATCGCGAGGAGCCGCTCTTGCCGGAGTAGCCCTCCTTCTCCCAGATGCGGAACCATTCGTGCAGCCGCATGAGGAATTCCTCGTTAGTCTGCGTGCGCACAATCATGCTGATAAGCTGCTCTGTGACCTCGGTGGTATTGCCGGAGGAAAGCGCCTTTCTGAGCGCCCAGGTACCCTCCAGCTCCTTTTGCGAAAGCAGCAGATCCTCGCGCCTCGTGCCGGATTTTGCAAGGTCCACGGCGGGGAATACGCGCTTTTCGGAAAGCTTCCTATCAAGGTGTATTTCCATGTTGCCCGTGCCCTTGAATTCTTCGTATATTATTTCGTCCATGCGGGAACCTGTCTCCACCAGCGCCGTGGCTATTATGGTTAGCGAACCGCCGTGCTCTATGTTGCGCGCCGCGCCGAAGAAGCGCTTGGGCTTGTAGAGCGATGCGGGATCGAGACCACCCGACAGAGTTCTGCCCGAGGGCGGAACTATGAGGTTGTATGCCCTGCCAAGGCGGGTAAGGCTATCCAGCAGTATAACAACGTCGCGGCCGTGCTCCACCAAACGCTTGGCGCGTTCGATCACCATATCCGAAACGCGCGCGTGGTTTTCAGGGCGTTCGTCGAAGGTGGAGTAGACCACCTCGCCCGCTATGGAACGTTGCATGTCCGTAACCTCCTCAGGGCGTTCGTCTATGAGCAGCACCAAAAGCTCTACGTCCGGATAGTTTGTGGTTATGCTGTTTGCGATCTTTTTGAGGAGTATGGTTTTACCGGCCTTGGGCGGGGCTACTATGAGCCCGCGCTGACCCTTGCCAATGGGGGAAACAAGGTCTATTATGCGTATCGCCAAATCGCGCGAGGCGCGTATATTTTCCAGCGTAAAACGTTCGTTGGGGTATATGGGCGTTAGCTCTTCGAAGGGACGGCGGTTTATGCAGTTCTCCACCGGCTCCTCGTTCACGGATTCTATGAAGAGCAGAGCCAAAAGCCGTTCGCCCTCCTTGGAAGGACGCGTCTTGCCCTTCACCTTGTCGCCCGTTTTTAGGTTGAACTTGCGTATCTGCGCCTGCGAAACGTATACGTCCTTAGCGCCGGGCAGATAGTTTTCGCTGCGCAAAAAGCCGTAGCCCTCGCTGTGCACCTCAAGTATGCCCTCAACGTTTTTGCATTCGCCCGTGTTGAGTATCTCGTTCACAGCGTCGTTATTGGGAACGTATTCAATTATACGCCTGCGGCGGGAATCCGCTTTTTCGCGCGGTCGGCTCTGTTCTTGATCGGAATAATCGTTGTCTATGTTTATTACGCCCTCAAACTCTTCCTGCTCTCGCTCGGTCACGTTCTCCGCTTCACGCTGTGCGGAAACGGGCGGAGCCTCCTGCTCGGCCATTTTGCGCATCTTTGTGCGTCTATCCGTCCGCGGCGCGGCGGCGCGCTCCCTCGCGGGCGGGGCTTCCTCGGCCTGTGGTTCAGGCTGAGGTACAGTTTCGGCGGAAAAAACCGGCAGCGGACTTTCGTCAAAAACAGATCCGGTATCAAACAAGGATGTTTGTTCCGCTGCTCCCTCCACTTCAGTTTCGGTGTCAAGTTCTTCCAGCTTCTCCAGCAAGTCGGCTTTTTTGTACTTGGTAGGAGACTTTACACCCGCAAGCTTCGCTATGGCCCTCAGGTCCGCAAGGCTTTTGGATTTGAGTAAACTCATGTCCAATTTAAAACCACTCCTTTTATAGATATATAAATTTTTAAAATATTAACACACTGGCGGCTTTGAGCATACGAAGCCGTTATGTGATATAAACAAATCATTTTGCTGCAGCGTATTGCTGCGCGCCATTACACCGGTAATATCAATCACTGTATTTTTCAACCGTTTTAATTCAGAATCAAAAAAATAAACCGAAATGTAAAAGTACCTCCCCGGGTACAGTACCATTATGCTCCATCAAGTAACAAATTGTCAACAAGATTTAATGCACAATTTCTTAATAAACTGTTAATATTAATGTTAAACATTTGCCCGCAAAAAACCGGCGCGCATTTTCTGTTTGCGCGCCCTGCCGGAATATATTGCACATAGATATAAATATTACAATTTATTTACGATACAATAAAGTTTGTGTAGAATGTGTAACATTTTGCATTTTCACCTCATACGTAATAAAGATCGTTGGAGGGGAAAACGGCGTCGCAGGTGAGGTTTATTTGCAGCTTCTTGAGCACCGTTTCGTCCGTTTGCGTTATCATGCAGGTGGAGTGCACCTCGCAGCCCGAAAGCCCGCCCAGCTTAGACATTGCAAGGTCGGCCGTGGGGTTCATCGCCGCAGAAATGGACAGCGCTATGAGCACATCCTCCAGATTGAGCGTGGGGTTGGCCTCGCGCAGCGCGTTGCTCTTGAGCTTCAAAATAGGCTCCAGCACCGTGGGCGATATGAGATATATCTCGTCGGCTATGTTGCCTAGGTATTTTATGGCGTTCAGCACCATGCTGGAAACGGCGTTCATGAGCCCGGTGGTCTTGCCGGTGATTATCTTGCCGTCCGGCATCTGTATGGCCGCCGCAGGAACTTCCTCTTTCTTTTCCTTTTTGCGCGCGGGCAGCACCACGCTGCGCCCCTCAGGTTCCAGGCCAAGCTGCTTCATTAGTATCATGTTCTTTTGCAGCGCCTCCACGGTGGAGGTGCCCTTTTTATATTCGCACTGCGCAAAGAAATAGCGGCGTATCACTTCCTGCTTGGCCGCGTTTTGGCAGATGTCATCGTCCGTGATTGCGTAGCCCGCCATGTTTACGCCCATGTCCGTGGGGGACTGGTAGTATTTCTCGTCGCCCGTTATTTTGGCAAGCATGGTGCGCACGATGGGGAAGGCGTCTATATCGCGGTTGTAGTTCACCGCTATGTTTCCATACGCCTCAAGATAGAACGGGTCTATCATATTCACGTCGTTTAGGTCGGAGGTGGCCGCCTCGTAGGCCATGTTCACCGGGTGCTTCAAGGGCAGATTCCACACCGGGAAGGTCTCGAACTTGGCGTAGCCGGCGCGGTTGTTTCGCTTGTGCTCGTGATATAGCTGCGATAGGCAGGTGGCCAGCTTGCCGCTGCCCGGGCCGGGCGCCGTGATGACAACAAGCGGGCGGGTGGTCTCTATGTAGGGATTCATGCCGTAGCCCTTGTCGCTCACTATTGTGTCTATTTCGGAAGGATATCCCTTCGTGTGCTTGTGGATGTACGTTTTAACGCCGCGCCGCTCCAGCTTTTGGCGGAAAACGTCTGCCGAGTATTGCTTTATGTACTGCGTTATAACAACGCTGTTTATAAGGAGCCCCATGCCGCGCAGATTGTCTATGAGCCGCATAACGTCCAGATCGTAGGTTATGCCGAGGTCGGCGCGTATCTTGTTTTTTTCTATATCTCCCGCGTTTATGCAGAATATTATTTCGGATTCGTTCTTCAGGCTTTGCAGCAGCTTCACCTTGCCGTTCACATCGAAGCCGGGCAGCACGCGTGAGGCGTGATAGTCGTCGAACAGCTTGCCGCCGAACTCCAAATAGAGCTTATTGTCGAAGTGCCTTATCCTCTCAAGTATTTTTTCCGTCTGTTTCTTTATGTATAGATCGTTGTCAAAGCCTATTTCCATTGTTTACCCCTTATACCAATTCCATTTAAAAACTGTTTTCCATGAGCAGCACGCGGTCGCGCTTTTTTAGATTGTCAGCCGTTATTTCAAACTTGCTGCTGCCCAGCCTAGATATATCATATTCTTTTTTGATCTCCGTAACAAAGCCATGCAGCGGCGCAATGTCCAAATTGAGGTGCGTCGTTTTGTAGTGCATGGGTATAGTTATGTTGGGCGCGAGGCGATTCATTATCTCGTGCGCCTGAACCGCGTCTATTGTGTATGTACCGCCCACGGGTATCATGAGCACGTCTATCTTGCCCGCCGCTTCAAAGAAGCTTTCCGGCGGGATTATGCCAATATCGCCCATGTGCAGTATGCGCATACCGTCCGTTTCTATCGTGTAGGCGACCACCATGCCGCGCTCCGCGCCCCCGCTTGCGTCATGAGGGAGCTCCGTGCCCGTTATTTTAACGCCGCGCACAAGATGGGCGCCGGGCGTTTTGATAAGGTCGTAATTGCCGTGGACGCCGTCCAGATAGTTGTGATCGTAATGATCGTGCGTTAAGAGGGCTATATCGGCTTCCTTGGAAACGGGTATGAGCCCGATGGTATTGTCATAGGGGTCAATTATTATTCTCACATCATTTTTGTTGGTGAGATAAAAGCAAGCATGACCTACATATTCTATAACCATAAAAACTTCCCTTCCGCCTTAAAAAGGCTTTGAAAAACTTGGTAACATATCAAACCGCAAAAACACGGCGCGGCCGGTATATATCCACCGGCAGCAGAGCTTTTGCGCAAGCCGCATCTAACTCTTGAGGCGGTAATCTATATTCAGCCGGTTCAGCATGCTCTGCTCGCCAACCTGCACCACATATTCCAAATCTATGCGCCCCTTCTCGCTGGATACGTCGCTCTTTATCTGCGTGGGCGTGACCGCCATCTGCATAGAGCCGAAAGGAGTATCGTAGACCGCTTCATAGCGCTGGCTTTTGGTGAAGACAAACTCGGATTGCAGCATACCTGTGCGCTGCAAATGCACACGGTCACCATCCACCGTTACGCGTGTGGACGTGTTTTCCATGCCGGAGAGCTCGCTCTCGTCATATTCTATAGTATATTTTTCATCTTCCTTAATGAGCCGACCCTCCGTCAAAAGTTCCAGAGTGTCTTCCTCGCCATCCTCCACGTGAGAACCGCGCACGCTCAACAATATATTGTAGCTATCCATCAATCAACCTACCAAATATTTGCGTTGCAAAACAAATCAACATTCAAAACCATTATACCATAAGTGGGCATAGTTTAAAATTGTTTTTTACATATGGAAATATTTGCGATTAACGGCTTGTTTTATGGAAAATCCTGTGTTACTATCGGAGAAGAAAAAGAACCTCTGTTTTAAAAAAAACCTCCTGAAAAAACACATTTAGGGGCAGTTTTTGAAAGGTCTCTTTTCCACACATTTATTTTTAGGAGGCATATTTTAAAATGGCTGACAAGAACCTTATCTGCAAGGATTGCGGGAATGAATTTGTATTCACCGAGGGAGAGCAGGAGTTTTTCAAGGAAAAAGGCTTCGAGAACGATCCGGTGAGATGCCCGGCTTGCAGAAAATCCAGAAAGCAGCAGCGCGGCAACTCGAGGAGAGACTACGAGGACTGAGCAAAAAGCGAAAAACCGTCCGTACAGGGGGCGGTTTTTTGGTTGGATAAAATCTGGATATATGGTATTGTGGTTGGTATAAAAGTGCTATTTGAAAGATCGGAGATCAAAATTTATGGGAAAATTGATGGATATGCTGGATAAGGGCAGGGTGCTTCTGTCCGACGGTGCCTGGGGCACGATGATGATGGCAAGGGGAATGAAGCCGGGCGAGTGCCCGGAGCTTTGGAACGTGGAGCGCGCGGAGGATGTTTTTGATACCGCTAAAAGCTATGTGGACGCGGGCTCGGACATGGTGGAAACAAACACCTTTGGCGCGAATGTTTTCAAGCTGGAGCACTACGGCCTTGGCGGCAGGGTAGAGGAGCTGAATCGCGCGGCTGTGTTGCTGGCGCGCAAAGCGGCGGGTGATAGGATCGTGCTGGGCTCCATTGGCCCAACCGGCAAGATGCTGCTCATGGGAGACGTGAACGAAAACCAGCTCTATGAGGCGTTCAAGCAGCAGGCGGAGGCGCTTTGCGCGGCGGGTGCGGACGCCATAGTGATAGAGACTATGACGGACGCTGAGGAAGCGGGGCTGGCCATACGAGCGGCAAAGGAAAACACGCCGCTGGATGTGCTGTGCACATTTTCATTCGACCGGACAAAGCAGGGCGACTATCGCACTATGATGGGTATAGACCCGGTTTATGCTATGGAGGCCGCAATGCAAGCGGGCGCGGACGTAACGGGAACAAACTGCGGCAACGGCATAGAGCGCATGGTGGACATTGTGAAGCACATGAAAAGCGCGCACAAAGATGCCAGGGTGCTGGTTCACGCCAACGCGGGATTGCCGCAGAATGTGGACGGAACGGATGTTTTCCCCGATACGCCCGAGCTTATGGCAGAGCAGCTTGAAGCGCTGCTTCTGGCCGGTGCGGATATAGTGGGCGGATGCTGCGGCACCACGCCCGCGCACATAGCCGCCATGCGAAAGATAGTGGACAAGTACAACGCGCAAAGATAAAAAATCGCGAAATAGAACAGCCTTCCGGTAACATTACGCGGAAGGCTGTTTCGCTTTTGATATTAATATGTATCCTGGTGTACCTTTGCCTCGTGGAAGAAATCGTGCGGCTGCGGATGGTTTTGGGGAACGCCTATGGAAAGCAGGCTGAATGGATGTACGCCCTTGGGGATATTTAGAACATCCGCAACATAGCTCATGCGATCCTCCTTGCCGTAAAGCCCCAGCCAAACGCCTCCGAGCCCGAGCCCCTCTGCCGCGCAGAGTATGTTTTGCGTGGCGGCGGAGCAGTCCTGCTTGAAAAATTCTGTGGTAGAGGCTTTGTAGCCAGAAAGATTTACCAGCACCACTATTGCAAGCGGCGCGGTCTTGAGCATGCCCCAGTAGGGCGCGCCGTCAGCCAGCTTATCAAGCAGCGCGCGATCTTTCACCACAATGAATTCCCAGGGCTGAGAGTTCATTGCGCTGGGCGCGTACATGCCCGCAGTAAGCAATGTTTTTATCTGCTCATCCGAAACTGTGGCCGCGGTATATTCGCGCACGGAACGTCGGTTTAAAATGCATGAAATATCCATATCACATCACCTCTAGATTTATATTATGAATATATTATAAATCTGCGTACAAGCATTTGCAAATTGGCTTCGCGCGTTTTATACTATTGGAAGCAAAAACTTAAAATACGGGGAACATTTTATATGATAAGGCTGGAAATAACGGCAGGGCAGAGGGGCTACAGCGTTACGCAGAGCGTGGCGGAGCTGCTTCCCGAACTTAGGCAATACAATTTAAAGAAAATGATAAAACGGGGCGACATAAAGCTGAACGGCAGCCTCATAAAAAGGGACTTCGAGGTGGAGGACGGCGACGTGGTAGAGGTCTATATGCCGATGGAGTTCGAAATCGCGCCCGTTATGGACATTTGCTACGAGGATAAGAATATAATGGTGGTGAACAAGCTGCCCGGCATGACGGTTTCCGGCCAGCAGCCAGACCTCATGAGCTCCGTGATAAACCACATGAAGGACAGGGGCGAATATTACGAGGACACGGGCAACATACCCTTTCCCTGCTACAAGCTGGATATTTTCACGGGCGGGCTGGTGCTTTTCGCCAAGAATGGGGATATGTTCGAGGGTCTGCGCGAAGCCTTTCACCAGCGCCGCATAAAGCGCATATTCAAGGCCATTATAAAGGGATGTCCGCCCGAAAAAGAGGGACATTTCCAGCATTTTTACGCCAAGGACGGCAAGGACAAGTATAGGGTCGCGGACGGCAAAATAAGCGGCGCGGTGCCTATTTGCACACGTTATCGCGTGCTTCGAACAAACGGAAAGTATAGCCTTGTGGAAATAGAGCCGGTGACGCAATATATGAATCAGGAGCGCGCGCACATGGAGGCGGTGGGTTACCCCATACTGGGGGACAACACCTACGGGGACACGCGGCTGAACAAGAAGATGGGCATACGCTACCAAGCGCTCTGGGCGACCGAGATAGAATTTGTAACGGGTACGGGCAACATGCTGGAATATCTGAACGGAAAGGTTATATACACGGAGGATGTGAATTTTCCGCTGGTCAGCATGTAAGAAATCAAGTGGGCACGTTGCTGCCGTCTATTGCGTTTATTGCCAGCAATGGGCGGTATTTTTCTATGTTGGGGTCGCGTTGCGCCGCGCCGTATATAATGTCGCGTTCTTTCGATTCAATAAAGGTAGCTTCGGCCTCCTCACGGCTGAATCTGCCATCCGCTGTAAAAGCTTCTATCAGTTCCTCGTCTGTGGTGCCATCATCACATATTGATCCGCCATAAAAGCACCACACGGGTATAAGCAGCATTGTATCAAGATCGTTCTTTTTGTGCATGGAAAGATAGCCTAGCTTTATATCCTGCACATAGTAGGTAACGTGTGCCTTTAACGCATCCTCCTCCATAAAATAAGAGCGGGAGGAGACCATCTGCTGTTCAAAATGCTGCATTATATC
>CAYXFB010000092.1:0-8447 GCA_964464145.1 uncultured Christensenella sp. | reverse complement strand
GGAACCCGTCTTTCCCGCCCGCGTCCAACCCTATACCCGCGCCTCCGCGCGGAAAAGCCCGCCGCAGGCGCATAGCCACATACGTAAAGCTTTCATCGTTTAGAAAACGATAAAATAGAAGTATAAGCGCCCCCGCGTAGCGAAATCAGCGTTGCAACAAAAGCGCATATCGTACATATGAAAAACTTTCATCGTTTGGAAAACGATAAAATAGAAGTATAAGCGCCCCCGCGCAGCGGGTATAGCGGTACAACGAAGGCGCATATCCAACAACGCAAAAATTTCATCGTTTGGAAAAACGATAAAATAAAAGTATAAGCGCCCCCGCGCAACGGAATCAGCGTTGCACCAAAGGCGCATATCGTACATATAAAAAGCTTTCATCGTTTAGCAAAACGATAAAACAGAAGCCCAAACAACCTCTCAAGCGTCAGCTTTTCGCCACAACTTTCTTGAGCGAAACCTTAAACACACTGCCCTCGCCCAGCTTACTCTGCGCGCTTATACTGCCGCCATAAAGCTGCGCGATGTGCTTGGCTATGGCCAGCCCCAGTCCGGTGCCCTGCACTGTCGCCCCGCCCGAATTTTTCGCGCGGTAAAAGCGTTCGAACACGCGCGCCTGCTCCTCGGGCGGTATTCCAATGCCCGTGTCGCGCACCTCTATATAGGCGTTTTTATCGTCCTCCGAAAGCTCCACCTCCACGCTGCCATCCTGTTTGTTGTACTTTATGGCGTTTTCGCAAAGGTTCAGCAATAGCTGTTTCATGCGGTTTTCGTTGGCGGTAAGCTGCGCGCTGCCCATCACGCTTAGCGAAACGTTCATAGCACTCGCCTGATTTTTAAGCGAAGCGATAGCCTCCTCCGCAATTTCAGAAAGCTCCACCTCGCGCGTTTTTTCGTCCATTGCTATGTGCTCCAGCTCGGAAAGCGCCAGCGTGTCGTTTAAAAGCCCCATCAGCCGGTCTGCCTCGGCGCTTATACGATCCGCGTAATCGCGCGTTTCCTCCTCGCCCGCCGTCATGCCGTTGGCTATAAGCTGGGCGTAACCGTCTATGGAGGTCAGCGGCGTTTTTAACTCGTGTGAAACGTTGGCCGCAAAATCTTTACGCATACGCTCCGCGTCCGCAATGTCCGTAACGTCGGATATAAGCACTAAAAGCCCCTCGCCGCCGCTGCCGAAGGCCTCCTCGGAAACAAAGCTCAAATGATAGCGGTAGGTGCTGCCCGTGGCCTCGTCAGTTATGTCGAAATACTTGTTTTTTCTGCGTTCGAACGCCTTATCTATCTGGTTCAATATCTCCTGCTTGCGCGTGAAATGGAGTATATTGACATTTGTGATGTCCTCCTCGCCGCCCAGTATGCGCCGTGCCGCCGGGTTTATGAGCAGCACATCCTGATCCTTGTCCATTACCATTAGGCCTTCCTGTATGTTTTCAAGTATCAGCGAAGATTTTTTGTTTTCCAGCTTGACGCGGGCTATATATCTGTTTAGCCGCTGCGAAATATCAGCAAACGCGCGCGAAATATCCTCCAGCTCCCCGTATTTGCTGTTTATTTGAATGTTGGTGCTCTCCCCCTCAATATAGCCCTTTATAGAGGCGTAAAGCTGGTTCATGGGCGAAAGCACGCCGCGCGCTATTATGTTGGAGAAAATTATGGCAATTATTGTCAGCACTATGAAGGCTATTATTATTATGGGCATGGCCTGCAAAACGAATGTGTAGGTGTTTTGAACGGGCATGGCTATTCGCAAAAAATCCCCGTTCGCCATTTTTTTGGCGGCATACATGGTCTCCACACCCGTGGATGCGGACGTTCGCGTATCCCTGCCCACGCCGCCCGCCGTCGCCTGAACTATCTCCGGACGGCCGGCGTGATTATCCGTCGCGCCATTTGCGGCAGTATCGGCCAGCACGGCTCCGTCCGCGCCTATAAATGATATGCGAATGTTTTGGCCGTAGGCCTTCTGATATTTTTGGGCTATGGCGGCATAGTCCGTATCGCCGCCAATGGCAAGCTCCATAGCGTTTATGTCGCCCTCAAGCGATTCGTAGGCGTTCAGCTTGTACGTGTTCATAAAGCTGCCCACAGCCGCCGAAACGGTCACCAGCTGCGCCACAATGAGCACAATTATTATCAATATACTAATCCGTTTTTTCAAGATCCCAACCCCTTCCGCTCATTCAAAATCCGCTCAATCCGGTATAAATTCGTAACCCACACTGCGCACCGTTTTGATGTATTTTCCCGCCGCGCCCAGCTTTTCGCGCAGCGTTTTTATGTGCATATCCACCGTGCGCGTCTCTATCTCCACGTCCACGCCCCAGATATTGCTCAAAAAGCTGTCACGCGAGAGCACTATGCCCTCGTTTTGCATAAGGTAGCGCAGCACCTCAAATTCCTTGTATGTAAGCTCCGCCTTCTCGCCCGAAACATACACCTTGCGCGAAGCCGCGTCCATGGAGATAACGCCCGCTTTGAGCTCTCCGCCCTCCGTCCTTTGTGAGCGCCGCAGCACCGCCTTCACGCGGGCTATAAGCTCCAGCACACCAAAGGGTTTTCCAAGATAATCATCCGCACCCAGATCAAGGCCGGTCACGCGGTCTATCTCCGTATCCTTCGCTGTCAAAAATATGGCGCGCGCGCCGGGTTCCATGTTTCGCATTATGCGAAATACCTCCAGCCCGTCCATTCCTGGCAGCATTATGTCAAGCAGCGCCAGCTCAACCTCCGCGCGCTCCGTTTCATAATCCGCCAAAAAGCTCTCGCCGTTCTCATAGGCCTTGTATTCAAAGCCCGCAGAGCGCAGCGTGCAGCATATAAGCTCCCTTACGGAAGCGTCGTCCTCCACAATGCAGATGTGCCCCATTTTCTCCCCTAGTAAGCGCCGCCGCTATACGGCTCAGCAGCTCGCTCTTTTCTTTTTATTATATCACAGGCGCTACAGTATACGCTCGCTTTTGTGTACACCCGTAACGGAAAACTCCGTCCAGTCGGCAATGTTTTCCGCGTGGTCGCTTATGCGCTCAAGGTATTTGGCTATGAGCAGAAAATCTATTATTCTGTCCATATGATTCCTGTCCTGCATCACTATATCCAAAAGCTCGTGCTTCACGGTGTCAAACAGCTTGTCCTGCTTGTCGTCCATGCTCATGACGTTGTGCGCTACATCCACGCTATTTTTCACAAATGAATCCACAGCCAGGCTCACCATCTCAACGGCCAGCGCGCCCATCTGCCGAATCAGCGCGGGCTGCTCCACCTTGCCGCTTCTGCACAGCATCGTAGTTATGTCGGCAATATCCGCCGCCTGATCGCATATGCGCTCAAGGTCGGTTATCATCTTTAGCGCCGCCGAAACGGAACGCAGATCCTTCGCCACTGGCTGCTGACGCATTATAAGCTTTAAAGAACGGCTCTCTATGTGCCGCGCCATGTTGTCCACCGCGTCGTCGTTTTCTATCACCTGCGAAGCCAGCTCCACGTCGCAGTTATCCAGTGCCTGCATCGTGCTCTCTATCGCTCGTTCCGCCATTGAACCCATGCGTATAAGATCCAGCTTCAGTTCCTCCAGCTCCGTGTCATACTTACTTCTAACCATCTCAACCAAACCTTCCTGTTATATAATCTTCCGTGCGCTTGTCCTTAGGCCGCGCAAAGAGCGTTTCGGTCTCGTCATACTCCACCATCTCACCCAGCAGGAAAAATGCCGTCATATCGCTTATGCGCACCGCCTGCTGCATGTTGTGCGTCACTATCACCACGGTGTACTTTTCCTTAAGCTCGCTCATTAGGTCTTCAATTTTTGTGGTGGATATGGGGTCAAGCGCGCTGGTTGGCTCGTCCATCAGTATCACCTCGGGCTCCACGGCTATGGCGCGCGCAATGCACATGCGCTGCTGCTGCCCGCCCGAGAGCGAAAGCGCGCTCTTTTTGAGCCTGTCCTTGGCCTCCTCCCACAGCGCCGCCCCCTTGAGGCTGCGCTCCACTATCGCGTCCAGCTCCGCCTTGGCCTTTATGCCGTGCACACGCGGGCCGTAGGCTATGTTGTCATATATGCTCATGGGAAAAGGGTTTGGCTTTTGGAACACCATGCCCACCTTCTTGCGCAGCACTGTAACGTCCACGCCCGAGCCGTATATATCCTCCCCGTCCAGCAGTACGGAGCCTTCTATCTTCACGCCGTCCACAAGGTCGTTCATGCGATTGAGCGTTTTAAGGTATGTGGACTTGCCGCAGCCCGACGGGCCTATGAGCGCGGTTATGCTGCCCTCCGCTATATCCAGATTGATGGTCTTGAGCGCATGGTTCGCACCGTAATAAAGCTCCAGATTTTCCGTTTTTATCTTAGTTTCCAACTGCTCTACCCCTTTATTTTGTACTTTTTGCTCATGTAATTCGTGAGCAGGTTTATTATGAGCACAATTATCACCAGCACGGCGGCAATACCGAAGGCCACGTCGTTTTGCCCCTTTGCCGCGTATGTGTAAAGCTGCACTGTGAGCGTGGCGCCAGATTCCATAGCGTGGCCGAAAAACTCGCGCGGCATGTTCGTGCCTATTCCCGAGGTGAATATTAGCGCGGCGCTCTCCCCCACTATTCGCCCAATGCTCAGTATTATAGCCGTTATTATGCCGGGCACGGCGGAGGGAAGTATTATTGTGCGTATCATATACCACTTGGTGGTACCTATCCCCAGAGCACCCTCGCGGTATTGCGCGGGCACCGTCTTTAGCGCCTCCTGCGTGGTGCGCACTATTATGGGAAGTATCATGAGCACCAGCGTCAGCGCGCCCGCCAGTATGGAATAGCCCAGATTGAGCGTCACTCCAAAGAATATGGCGCCGAACAGACCGTACAGCACGGAGGGTATTCCCGAAAGCGTCTCCGTGGTGAACTCTATTATGCGAACCAGCCTGCCCCGCTTGGCGTATTCGTTGAGATATATGGCCGCGCCCACGCCTATGGGCGTAACTATAAGCAGCGTTATGCCTATCATGTACAGCGTATTTATTATGCTGGGCAGTATGCCCACCGTTTTCTTGAGCGCGCTAGGCGCTGTGGACAAAAATTCCCAATTCACCTGCGGCAGTCCGCGAACCAATATGTAGCCCAGCATGTAGAAAAGCAGCACCACCACCAGACCCGCGCACAGATATATGAGTATCTTCATAAACATATCCAGCGGGCGGTGCTTTTTCTGCGTTATGCTAATGTTGTTGGAAAGTTTATCAGCTCTCATTTTTCGCACCGTCCTTTTTAAGCACCACGCCCAGCAGCACGTTTATTATCATTATGAAGGCGAACAGCACGAGGCCTATGGAAAAGAGCGCCTCGCGGTGCAGGCCGGCCGCGTAGCTCATTTCGGAAACTATGCCCGTGGTGAGAAAACGCACGCTGTTAAACAGCCCGGGCATGTTCGCCACATTGCCGGACACCAGTATTATGGCCATCGCCTCGCCCAGCGCGCGGCCTATTCCCAGCACTATTCCGGTGACGATGCCGGATTTCGCCGCGGGTATCTGCACCTTGAAAATGGTCTGTATCTTGGTGGCGCCCATTGCGAGAGATGCCTCGGAATATTCGCGCGGCACCGCCTTTAAGGCCGTTATGCTTATGTTCACCACGGTGGGCAGTATCATTATGGTTAGCACCACTATGCCCGAAAGCATGTTCGCGCCGCCCGTGAAGGTGTGGTTCGGGTCGTTCGCGAAAATCATCGCCTCAAGCTTGCTCACCTGCGGCACCAAAAGTATCATGCCCAAAAGGCCGTACACCACCGACGGTATGCCCGCCAAAAGCTCTATGGCCGGCTTCACCACCTTGGCCAAACTGCCCGCCGCCATCTCGGAAACAAACACCGCGGCCAAAAGCGCTATGGGCACGCCGATCAGTATGGTGAGCCCGGTGCCCGTGAGCGAGGTGAGTATCATGGGCAGTATGCCAAACTTGGGATCGGCCGCCGTGGGTGACCACTCCGTACCGAACAAAAACTCCCCCGGCCCAATGGTGAACATAGCGGGCGCGCCCGAATATATCATGTATATGGTTATCACCAGCACCGCCGCAATAGCCACCATGCCGCAAACTATGAATATATACTTCATGGCAGCCTCTATGGCGTTTTTCCGCCGACCGCTGCCCATTATAGACATTTTACGTTCCAATTCCCCGCCTCTTTCTGCGTTACGCATCCCTTATATCACATCAAGGAAGACACCGTTTTGTGTGTCTCCCTTGTGTGTTTTCCCAATTTGAGGATAGAAAACTTATTTTATGCTTATCAGCTTGTTATCTGCAACTATGGCCTGACCCTCGTCGCCCATTACATAGTCTATGAAGGCCTGCACCTCCGACCGCAGATCGCCCTGTGCCGTAGCCATTATGAAGGGGCGAGACAGCGCGTATTGGCCACCCTTTATTGCTTCTTCGGTAGCGGGTGCGCCGTCCAGATTGAGCGCTACAACCGTATCGTCCAGCGCTTCGAGTGAAACGTAGCCTATAGCGGCGGGCGTGGTGGAAACAGCCGTCTTAACAGCACCCGTCTCGTTGAGCTCCTGCGCGTACTTTGCCTGCTCCTCTATTTTTAGCAGCTCTTCGAAAGCGCCGCGTGTGCCGGAGGACGCCTCACGGCCTATAACAACGATGGGTTCGTCAGCGCCGCCTAGGTCTTTCCAGCTCTTTATTTCGCCGGTGTAAACCTTCACGAGATCTTCCTTGGTGATATCCGTAACGCCGTTAGCCGGATTAACTATAACCGCGATACCGTCTATAGCCATTATGTTGGGATTCAGCGCAGCCGCCTCTTCCTCTTTCAGCTCACGGGAGATATTGCCGATGTCCGACTTGCCGTCCATGGCATCCTTAGCGCCCACGGAGGAACCGCCCAGCTGTACGTCCACGCTCACGTTCGGGTTCGCTATCATGAAGCCCTCTGCCAGCGCGTTTGCTATTGTTTCCATAGATGTGGAGCCGGAAAGCTGCACCTTGCCCGAAACATCCGTCGCCGGAGCTGCCGAAGCGGGAGCCTCAGATGCCGCCGGAGCCTCACTTACCGCCGGAGCTTCCGTAGCCGCGGGGGCTGCCGTAGCCACTGGAGCCTCGCTTGCCGGAGCAGAGCTGGCAGCAGGTGCCGCAGCGGGTGCGCAGGCAGTAAGCGCAAAAGCAGCGCATACGCCAACGATCAATGTAGTCATAAGTTTTTTCATAATAAATTCTCCTTTAAATTCTCAAAATTTCATTTGCCGTGGTCAATAATAATCCTGCAATGTAAAAACCACACGCACGATTTGTAAAGTCTGTGTAAAATAAAAAACCACTGGGCTAATCCATTAGTTTTTATGCGTAATTAGCGGGTGGGTTTTCCTTTGCGGAGGCGTTTTTTTATATGTTTTCACATCTTTGCTAAAGCTGCAATCCAAACCTTAACGTTGTGCTATATGTCCGCTCTTCCCGCTGCGCGGGGGCACCTATACTTCTATTTTATCGTTTTTCTAAACGATGAAATTTTTACGTATGTGGATTTGCGCCTGCGGCGGGCGATGTCCGCGCGGTTGCGCGGGTATAGGGTTGGACGCGGGCGGGAAAGATGGGTTCCGACGGAAAACGCGGCGTAAACTTCGTTTGTGTTGTGCTGTTTGTAGAGCAGCGCCGCTCCCTAGCTCCGCTGGGACGGTTAGATGTAAGCCATTGTTTTAGTTGCTGCGCTAAAGTTTCCTTACGAAACCCATCTTCCCCACCCGCTCAGAGTATGGGGGTAGGATGGTTTGTGGTTAACCATTGTTGGAGCATACCCAAAAGAAAAGCCCACCACAAACCTAAACGAATAGCCCAGCACAAACAGCAAGGCGAAACACGCCACAAGCGAAGCGAGTGGCATACTAGGCCTAAATATTGACTTTTGTTGGGTTTTTGCTATAATAAAAACAGGGATATAACCAAACGGTTAGCCCAAAAAGCTAATTATTTATAGCCGCCCGTGCCGTGGGCGGTTATTTCTTTGGTCTGAATATCAGCCCAATTAACGCTAACAGAACAACCAGAATAACCAGATATTCCATCAGCACCACCCCCTTTCATAAGGGTGTGGCCAACCGCCTCGCATATCCCTGCATAAATAATTATACATAAAAACTAGCGAACTTCAAATCCAAAAGAAAAAATCATCCTTCAAACAATACACAACCACAAACCAGCGAACAGCTAATCCCAATCCCCACCGCTATCCTCCCCCTACCCCCTAACCCCCACATCCGGCTAACGTACGCATAGCAGCGGAGGGACGCGGGGGCATTTCTCCGGACCTTAGCGCAGCGCGCACCCCCACTATCCCAAAGCTTACTGCAAAAGATGACCGCGCGCGGAGCGTGAGCGGCGCTCTATCCACAAATCCCCTCAAAAAGCGACGCGCGTCCGGAAAATGCCCCCGTGTTCCGGAGCGTACAAAC
>CAYXFB010000091.1:0-8527 GCA_964464145.1 uncultured Christensenella sp. | reverse complement strand
TCTATTCTAACAAAAAAGCCAACCTTTTGGTTGACTTTTTCGACAGTCTGAAGCGGAGCCACTAGGCTCCGCTTTTTGTGTTCGCGATGTTTTGGGTGATATCATTGTATGCGCACGCCCAGTATTTCCTCGTCACGCGTGCCTATCACCATCATATCGTTGAAAAGCACGGGCGAGGCTTCCATATTGCCGGAGCTCAGGCCTATCTTATCCAGCTCCTCACCGGTGGCGCCGTCATATAGAGTGGCGTTGCCGCCGCTGTCGCACTGTATGATGTATCCGCTGCCGTCTGGTGTATATGCAACCACGGGGGAGGACCAGCCATAGCGTTTCATCTCGCTGCTCCATATCTCTTCGCCCGTGTTTTTGTTGTAGGCGATTATGAGCCCGGCATCCTTGCTGCCCGTGCGGGCGACCGTGTACACCACCATGCCCTCCATGTTGCCCTTGCCGAGTATGGGCGTGGCCATCATGCCGCCGTCTATCTTTTCCACAAAGAAGCAGGTGTGCGGCTTCTCCCACATTATTTCGCCCGTCAAAGCGTTTATCTTGCGTATATAGGCGGTGCCGGATTCCTCGCCCTCGGGCACCGTTTTGTCAGATTCGCTGCCCGTGTATAGGTACAGATTGTCGCCATCCGCCTCCAGCACGGGAGAGCAGTCCGAATCGTCCGTTACGTCCTGCGCGAACACAAGCTCCATGGTGTTTAGGTCTATGCATTGCAGCCATCCGCCGTTGTCTGTGAAGTATATATAGTTTTTCCAGGCGGAAGCGGAGTTTTCCATGCCCCACCAGCGCTCCTTGTTTCCGGCCGAATCGTCCTTGTTGAGCGGCGTTGTGTAGCGGTATTTCACCGGCTCCTCGGCCGATATGGAAACCGTGCCCGCCGCGCGGTCAAAGTCTGAATTCAGCACCACCGTGTACAATACGCCGCTTTCGCCCGGCCAAACCAGCGTATCCGCGTCCGCCGCTATGAGCGGAGAGCTATCGAAGGCCTGCCAGGAATCCCTGTAGGAAAAATCGTCCTTCTTGGCCGAACCGTATTTCCACAATACCTTGCCGTCTATGAGGCTGTAGGCATACATATAAGTATCGTCCCAGCTGTAATCGCCCGGCATACCAACGCCCTGGCCAACGTACAGCAGGGGATAGCCGCGCGGATCCAGCGAAGCGGTACCCTTCACGGAAAAGCCCATCTCTATGGGGTCGCGCGTGGCGCTGCCGTCGTCAATATCCAGAAAATATATCTTACCGTCCATCGTGGGGTAAATTACCTCCACCAGATTGTCCTTGCTCTTTTTATCGTCGTACATATTCATCATCTGGCGCATATCCGCGTCCCATTGAACGACGAGCGGCTGACTGGGGTAGCCGCTGCCCGACCAGCGGGTGAGGTTGCCCGTGTCCACCTTCCAAACCTTGGAGAGCGTTTTTTCGGAAACATTGGCCGCGCCCCAACTTGCCATATCGCGGTAATTGTTGCCGCGAAAGGTGGTAACGCCCTTGAGCTCCGTGTATTGTGCGGCCGGTGGGAATGATATGGGCGCCTGCCGTTGGTAGGAATCCACCATCTGGCCGTTTACCTGTATGTCCGTCTCAAAGCCGAAGGCCGAGGGCTGCGTGGCTCCCACGGCGGCGGGAACAGCGCCCTGCGTCATAGCCTGGCTTGCGGAGGGAAGGGGCGATGCCGGGACCTCCGGCTGCACGTATGGCGCGGGAGTGGCGGTGGGCTCCGTTATGGGCTCAGCCTTGCGTTCAAAAGGACCGCTCTGCGTGAAAAACATTACGGCCAAAACAATGCCCACAACGATTGCCGCAACTATCAAAATGAATATGATAAAGCGTTGAGGCTGTATCCGCCTTCTTCTTCTGCGAACGGGCGGGCGGTGATATCTGTTAGTATAGCGTCTCATAAAAGCTCCTAAAAATATTGAAATACCGCACCACGCGGCAATATTGCGCGCGCAAGATGCAAGTATATTTTATCTCTTGGAATACATTATACATTATTTAATGGAATATAGCCAAATAATTGCTGCGCCCCCCAAAAATACACGTCACATTGCGCAAAACCGAGTAAAAACAAAATTGGTGAAAAAGTGTGTGATGCGTTTGTGAATTGTGTGAAATAGGGAGGGGCAGGGGGAAGCGCAAAATGCCGACAAAAAGCCAAAAACGAAATTGCATGACACTTGTGGATAACTCGCCCTGAAAAAACGCCATAACTTCGCTGGAACCCGCTCTGTGAAAGGGCTAAACGGGTATTGAGTTATACACATAGGTCTGTGGACAACTTTTTGTGTGACGCTAAAATATCGGCTTGTAGCGCGAAAAATCCGAAGTGGATAATTGTCGTTGCAGCCGTGAAGTGCGCGTGTGCTTTTTCGCGATTTTTGCCATTTGTGTGAATCTGCTATTGACAGCAAAATAAAGTACAAAATGGTCAGTATGTATTACCGGGAAAGGATTTTTTAACTGTGCGCATGTCTTGAAAATAGTTTTTGGTTAGAAGCGTGTGCATATAGGTTGCGCCAATAAAAGCGCACACTCATGGAGGTATGATAAATGTGTGACGAGGATTTTTACACATGGCGTTATCATGCAATTATTCGTTTTTTAGTGTAGGCGCAATAAAAAACGGACAGCGCTAGCCGTCCGTGGTGCATCGTACAATTAAAGCATAATATAGCATAATATGGTTTTAAAGTTAAATTTTCATTTCCATAATGAAATCGTCCATTACAAATCCGCCGCCTATATCTGTTGTTATAGATTCGGTTATGCAAAAGCCCATTTTTTCGTAGCGCTTTATGGACGGGTTCTCTTTGTTTACCGTGAGCCAAATTGTGTCAAAGCGCTTTTGAGCGCACATTTCCTTGAGCTGCAATACCGCGTCGTAGGCCAGCCCCTTTCCTCGATATTCACTGAGCACATATATTTTACTCAAAAAGAGTTTTCTGGGCGGATCGTTGGGCTTTAGCCCTATGTAGCCCACATTTACGCCTATGCGACGCATGAGGTAGTATTCGTAGCCCTCGGCAATGGCTTTTTCTATCGCGGCGGGGGACTGAAATTTATCCAGCATATACTCTATCTGTTCACCGTATATTATGCCGGAATAGTGCTCTCTCCAAACGTTATGCGCAATATTAGACACTTCCAATATATCTATCGCCTTGCTGATTTTTTTTAAGCCGGTCTTTTTCATAGGCTTTCTCTATCCTCAACCAATGCGCGGTAGCTTCTGTCGTATTTAGCCTCGGCTTTTTTGGAAAAGAAGCAGGCGGGAAATTCGTTTCTGCCCCTGTGATAGCGCACACATTCGCAACAAAGGCCGCTTCTTGGGCAGCCGTATGTGCACGCACAGGTGCTTTTGTTTTGCTGTTGTTTACATTCCATAATATTATCTCCTTTTTCCTTTGAAATAATCACTCAATAATCGGGCGCAATCCTCGCGCAGTACGCCGCTCGTGATTTGAGGCGTGTGGTTTAGCCTGCCTTCCGCCAAATCGTACATAGTGCCAAAGGCGCCGGCTTTTTCGTCGTACGCGCCAAATACCACGCGCGTAATTCGCGAATTTATTATGGCGCCCGCGCACATGGGGCAGGGCTCCAGCGTAACATATAATGTACAGTTTATAAGGCGCCAGCTGCCTATTTGCCTTGCGGCCTGCTGTATCGCCGTTATTTCGGCATGAGCGACAGGGTTTTGCTCTGTTTCGCGCGTGTTGTGCGCCGCGGCAATTATTTCGTTATCAAGCACTATAACAGCTCCCACGGGCACCTCGTCCAGCGTTTCGGCCATTTTTGCCTGCGCTATAGCGTATTCCATGTATTTTTCGTCAGACACTTGTATTCCCCATATTTTTCCTTATTATGGCCTTAGCTTCCTGATAAAAGTCTATGGCGGTATCGAAAGCCGCCTGCGCGGCCTCGGATTCATCGTTTTGCTGAAGCTCCACGCTTTGGATCAGCGCATTCGCACAATTTATAAGATTATCGTTCGCGTCCTCGGCATCGGCAAAATCCATATCCCAGGATCGTACATCATCTATCAGCACGCGCAGCTCGTCCAGTGTGTACTGCGTGGCTCTTTTTTGCTGCACGCTGTCTATGGAAAGGTCGTATCTTGTTACTATGTCCATATCTAGCAAGAAATTTTGATACCGCTCCTCCGGCGGATAGGCGCAGGAGGTCGCGAAGAGCACAACCAAAATTACTGTCACAGCGCGCAAAATATATTTGTGCATTCGTTTCAAATATAACTTACAAATCATTTTTTAATTATATTACAAAATACATATTTTTGCCATGTTGCAATACGGCTCCGTATTTGATAAAATAGTATTGCTGTTTCGAGATGGAGAAGTATCGAAGTGGTCATAACGAGCTCGACTCGAAATCGAGTTGTCCGAGAGGGCACGTGGGTTCGAATCCCACCTTCTCCGCCAAAACTGCCAAATCCGAACCCCAAACCTGTATTTATAGGCGAGGCGTTCGGATTTTGCGTTTATATGAAGTGCAACTAAACATGTAATTACATCATACAAATATTTACTCATAACGCACTATATGGTAGAATCGAGATATGTAGAAGCGGGGTGAATATTATGGCGCAAAATAATTCTATTTTAGATGTAGTATTTCATCAAAACATAAAATTGTTTTACTCCATTATCTATAAATACACAAACAATAAATGGGATACCGAGGATGTTCTCCAAGAAGTGTATTACCGCGCACTAAAAGCAGATAGGACAAAAATACGACCTGAAGACTATAAAAAATGGTTGGCAAAAATATGTGTAAACACTTCAATTACATATATAAATAAGGCACTACATGAAGTTGCCACCGAAGATGGGATGCTTGACACAACCACTGCCTCAAATATAGATGAGTTTATTGAAATAAATCAAGACGAATATATACTTACCGTGATAGATGCAGTATTATTGTCCGTACCTGTTGAACTACGTGAAATACTTAAAATAAACATATTAGAAGGAGCTCCTTTGGACAGAATATGTAGAGAAAGAAGCGTAACGCGTGCTACGGCTAGGCATTGGAAAAATAAATTTTTAAAAAATATAGAAAAATATTTATAATCAACAACCATTTTGGTTATTTGCTTAGTTATATATTATATAACAACCAAAATGGAGGATATATAAATGAAAAAAATGCTAATCAACATCGTGAGCTGTGCTATTATTGCTACTATGGTTTTTGCTCCGATAACTGCTTTTGCAGCCGATGATACATCGAATGATTATTTAGATTTTGAACTTGAAGATTCTGCTGTAGGTGATGGGCAAGCAAGAGGTGTTATAGGAAATTGTACGATATCAAAAGTGAGTGATGGTAGGGTATACATAAAGGCAACTACTAACTCATCTAAAAATGAAAACATCAAAGCAGTAGCAACATTGCAGTGGTATAAGGATAACAAATGGCAAAACTATTCCGGTGGTTCAGTATCCGCAAGTAAGGCGGGAAAGACTGTGGAGGCCTCAGGAACGTTTAATGTCAGCAAAGGCTATTCTTATAGGGTCATTGGTTCTCATTTCACAGGAAGCGGAAGTACTACAAGCACCAGTGGAAGTGTGCAGGCGTAACTCAGATTGAAAGAGGGGATTTACTTGAAAAAGAAAAAAATCGTAGAATTCATTAGAAAGCATCCGGATATATTTGAAAGTGATGTTTATAAAGAAAAGCGATACCTGAGCGAAGAGGATATCCCCTCATTGGTTAAGAATGAAAATGATTCCAAAAGCAGCAGCAGAACAAAAGGGAAGTTTGACTTTAAGTATGTACTTATTCCGGCCATGTGCTGTGTGGCGGTTATTATCGTCACGATAGTATCACCTTTGGGAGCTGTGTTGGCAAACAGTATTTACCAAACTAAGACAAGTGAGAATAACCGGATTGTACAGCATGGTGATGGAGTTGAGATGCAAGATATACAGTCTACTGCTTTTTCTCAAAAGGACGTATCTGCCGAAGCCATAGTCAAACAATACGATATTCCGTTGGTAATAAATGCCGGTTTGGATGGCGATGTAAAGTTTCTGGAAAACGAAGCTTTTTATGATATTAGCATAAGCTATGATTATAGGGATGGCAACATTAAAGTAATGAACACAATATCCAAGGGTGATGCTGCTATGAGCTCCAGTGTCGATGATGATACAAAAGATGTATACGCTATCGATATTGACGGAGTCACTATATATGGTTCTTCGGAGGATGGCACAAATTACGCTTTCGCGTATTATGAGACATTGGATGTAAGCTTTTACTCGGATAGTGTAGATGAGAATACATTTAAAGAATTTTTGACAGATTGTAAATTGATCAAATGACAAAGAGATAATGGTTTAGAAAACATTCGCTTATGTACGTGTATTTAGTGCATCTAAAAATGGAAAGGGGTGATTCCATTGGATATATAAAAAAGTCCTTACAAACCACGACTACCTGACCGTAATGGTCAGTAGGAATGCAAGGACAACATAATAATAACACATTTGAAGGCGGTAAGCCATATAGGTTTTGTGAAAATAAGTACAAATTTAGAAAGGTTGAGTATGAATTATGAAAAAATTATTTACGCTTGTATTAGTAGTTGTAATGGTTTTCAGTACATTTAGTGTTGTAGCAAACGCTCAAGTGATAAACGAACAAACATCTTGCGACGATATTCTTTTTAATGAAAATTATTCCAATATTTCTACGCAAGATCGCGTAGAGGCATCTCAAGACAATTTGGAAATAATAAACAAAATTACAGATCCTTCTATTTTGAATGAATTAGTTGAAGAAGGTGCGATTTCTTTAGGAAAAATGGCGAATTGCCTGAGTATGTAGCTGTTTACAGAACGCAAGAAGATGATGTGAATAGTGAGGCTATGGCTTACTCAGCATCAAGTGATGAAGGAGCTGAAACTGCCGCGGCAGGAATATCAATTTCAAAAACGAAATATTATGATGGGAAGTATTTTGATGTCTATGACAGATACGTTGTTGATGGACCATCTAAATTCAATACAACTTATTCTAAAAAATCAACCGCAAACTGGAATACTAGTATGGGAAGCTCGGTTACAGTTGGTGCTGACATATTTACAGTTGCGAATGTTAAAGCGGCGGTTTCAAACTCCATGGGCTTCTCCATAGGTGTAGAATATACAAAGTCATCCAGTTATTCTATAAATATTCCTGCCAAAAAGTATTGGGAAATAAAAGTTTGGAACAGTTTTTTGGTATATGACTATAATGCAAAAGTAGGAAACAAGCAAATTGCATCCGGTAAATGCTGGTACCCGAATGGACTGATTATTGTTAAGACAGAATATAACAAATAATTGATAACCTAGTTGTAATATCGAAAAAGTTAGCAGTATTGATATTTCATAAATGGCGCTATCTCCAGTCCACAACGAATGGAGATAGCGCATATTACAAAAAGGACAGTATGATGTATAAGGTTGCATTGCTTGGAGGAAGTAACATGAAAAAAGTTTTATTAGCAACGTTAGTTGTCGTTGTGATTTTATCAATATTTGTGGCTGGAGCTGCTGCTGAGAATATTAATAAAAATGATATTTTTGTTTCTATTAAAGGTTCTTACGAAGCAAGCTACACAGATGTTTACGATAGATATGTATTTTGTACATCAACTCAATTCTCAGAAACATACAGCATGTGCGGCACAGCAAATTGGAATACCAACATGCCGAATAGCATTGTTGTTGGAGAGACTGTCTACACCATAACAGATGTGCAAAAAGCCATAGAAAAGAAAATGGGATATGCAATAGGAGAGGCTATAGAAGAACACGAGAAAGTTAAGGTGGATATACCGGAAGGTAAGACACTAGAAATCAAGATAAGGAATAAATATGTTGTATATGAGTATGTGGCAAAAGTTGGCGATGCTATGTTAGCAACCGGAGAATTCTGGTATCCGACAGAGGGCCTTGACGTAACGAAAGCTCAATTTTAGCCCCATAGCCAGTTGTATCTGTATTGAAATTGAAGATATCATATACTACCATCGTTAAGCTAACTTTTAATAAGGTGATAATTGTTGACGGTAGCCTAAGTCTATTTGCGATTTATACTTAGGTTACCGTAGAAAGGTGAATGTTATGATTAGTAGAAAATATGTTGTAGTTAACTTTATTTTGATTATTTTATTACCTTTATTTATGATGTTATGCTTTAATAGAGACCGTTTCAAAAATTGTGTAAACCTCCAAAGGGATGTAGAATAGAGAGCATCCCTTTGGAGGTTTTTAAAAATGGGAAGAAAAACAATGACAGAAGAAGAAAAAGCAAGGAAAGGTCTGTTCAAGGAGTTTTTGAGGGATCATCCCATCCGTGACGGTCAAGATCTCAATGCCCTGGTGCGAGAGTTTGTGAGCAGCATCATAGGCGACGGTCTTGAGGCAGAGCTTGATGAGGAACTGGGCTACTCAAAGTATGATTACAGGAACAAGCAGACCACAAACAGCCGCAACGG
>CAYXFB010000090.1:0-8656 GCA_964464145.1 uncultured Christensenella sp. | reverse complement strand
TTAATTATGGAAATGAAAAAACTCAAAAAATTGGTAAGCATTCTCTTGGCGGCCATATTGGTGTTAGGTGTAGCTGCCACAGGGTTTGCGGCCGCTCCCGAGCAAATGGTGCTCGAAGAAGTTGCAGCCAGCTCGGCTGTAGCGCCGGAGGTTGATGCCCCGGTGGTGGAAGAAGCACCAGTTGCGGAGGCAGCCGCGATTGACGAGCCAGTTGCAAATGCGGCGGCAGCGGTAGAAGAAACAATAACCTATACTGCAATAAGTAATGATGCTGTAGGCCAGCCGTTACCGTTTGCAAAAATAGAGCTTACAATTACGGAAAACGCAGTTGTAGATGTTACAGCAAACGGTAATCCCACTGTTAAACTGGGAAAAACTGCATCAGGCCAGGTTGTAGACAAGGTTGTTGTAAATACCGATAAAAACGGTAAAGTTGATGTAAAATATTTGGTTACAACTCCAGCGACTACTAGCGCAAGCGTAATAAATGCAAAAGTACTGGCAGATGATGGTAAAGGAACATCTAAGCTGATTTATGCCGCCGGTAGTACTGCGGCAGTTTCCGCAACTATAGCCGAAACAGGTGACGGAGATGTTATTGCCCCCGAAGCAACCCAGTTGTTTAAGTCCGGTAGCACGGTTGAAAATACACGCTATAACGGCACAATAACAATAACAGGCACAGTAAAAGACGCCGCTAACAAAGCAGTAGATAATTTGGATATGGCAGTTACTCCGCCTGCTGGAAATCCGGTAGTAACCAAAACAGACGATAACGGTAAGTTTACTGCTTCATTTACCGGAGCAAACAATTTTCTTGGCACATACAGAATAGAAGTTGACCCAAGCGGCGGCTATATTGTAACAAGTGGCGATACGGTAGATGTAAAAACAACAACAACAGGTACCGAAACAGTAGCTGTAGAAGTTGCCGAAGTAAACACCGTAACAGTGCTTGATTCAGCAACAAACAATCCAATTAGCGGTATAAAAGTTGAGGCTGTTGGTGATGCTGGCGACAAAAAAAGTGATACAACAGATGCAGACGGTAAAATAGTGTTTGATAAAATAGTGTTTGGTTCGTTTAATAACGGCGAAGAATACTCGTTTACATCAGGCGGTAAGTCTGTAACAACGGGTTTGCACTATTTCTATGACTATAGTCAAACAGCAACAGGCGATGCCAATGGTAATATTAAACCTGTTGAAATATTGCTTGAGCAAGCACCTGCACTATCTGCTATGGAAGTAAAATTACCTTCCAATTATTTGGCAGTTATTGGCCAAGATGAAGAGCTGACGCCCACATTCGGCGCGGCAGGTTTCCCCGATTTAGCAGATGAGGCCGCCATGTTTGATTTTACGTGGCAGTACAAATCCGGAACGGTTTGGAACACCATAGTGGACGGCCAAACAATAAACGGAAGCGTACACTACTTATCAGGTGTAAACGGTGAAACACTTGAAATAGATACCGTGACTGCCGCTTTAAACAATAAGCAGTATCGTGTTGTTGTGGCACCCGCTGACGCAGGCTATACACAAAAAGAAGCAGAAAGTACAGTAGCTTGCATAAGCAACGTAACGTTTACTACATCAGACGGTAGAGCTGTAAATGGTACCGTTTACAACAGCCGTACCGCACAAAAGATAGGTAACTTAACCGCAGCGGCAAAAGTAAATGTATGGAACGCAGCCGATTATGAAGCGGACAACAATGCCACCCCGCTTAAAACCGTGGGAATGGCTGGCGGTGATATTAGTGTAACACTACCCGCCGGCAACTATGTTATGGGCTTTAAGTCTTCCGCTTCAAAAACAGATTATACAAGCTTGGCTGCAGGCGCTACACCGTTTAATACATATGGCGGAATAGTTAAGTTCACGGTAAAAGAAACCGGAAACACCAATCCCGCATTGTTTTTGGATCCTACTCCTGCGGTAGTAATCACTCAAGATCCGCAAGACAGACTCGTTACTGTGGGCGACAACGCTATATTTAAAACCACAGCCTACGATTGCACCGGTGCAAAGGCAGTAGAAACCGGCTTAACGTACCAGTGGCAGATGGACAGAAACACAGGCGGTTTTGAAAATATACCCGGTGCTACAACTGCAGAGTTGCTAATAGGCAATGTAACAAAGACTATGAACAACTATAAGGTTCGCGTTGTTGTTG
Source organism: uncultured Christensenella sp. (assembly GCA_964464145.1). GTDB lineage: Bacteria > Bacillota > Clostridia > Christensenellales > Christensenellaceae > UBA5399. Next base: position 6,477 of record CAYXFB010000090.1, on the reverse strand, counting down.
CTGACAGTGCAGCTACAGGCTCCGTTGTTTCAAAGGAAGCCGTTTTGAAAATAGGCACAGCTTCGCCTGTGGGCATAGTAAACCATCCCCAAAGCGTATCTGTAGCTAAAGCCACAAAAGCAGAATTTAAAGTGGGTATAGCAGGAACGGCAGAAGCCAGCTATAAATGGCAGGTAGATACCGGAAAAGGCTTTACAGACATAACAACAGGTGGTATGTATACAGTTGCTCCCATAGTAGCAGATTTAGAAAAAGATATGCTGAGAGGGCAAAAACTTACCATAAACGCAAACTATGTAACAGATGCTATAAACAACTATAAATACAGAGTGGTTGTAAAAGACGAGCAAAGCGACAAAGAGTATACTTCTGCCGCCGCTACACTTTCTGTAGTAGCCGCCACACCGTTGAGCATTGTTAAGCAGCCCGAAAGCACAACAGCTCCTTTAAACGGTATGATGAAATTCAACGTAGTTGCAGAAGGCACAGGCGATTTCTCCGCCAGCTCTTATCAGTGGCAGGTATCTACAGATAAGGGTCTAAACTTTACTAATATAACTCCAAGTGAAGTTATATTCCCCGAAGTGGATGGAGAAATTAATTATAAGGATTGCACAGCTGTTATTCCCGTAACATCTTCTAACATGAAGGGTTATGTGTATAGAGTTATAGTAACTTTGGATGAAAGCAAGCAGCCTTCAAGCCACGCTACACTTACAGATATTATAGCTGTGATTGCGCCTGCTATAAGCGCACATCCTCAAGACCAAACGGTTGCATTAAACCGCAAGGCTACATTTGAGTTTGCCGCTACAGGCACAGGCCTGTTCAAGTATGCGAAGCAGGAATCTACAGATGGCGGAAAAACATGGAAGCCTTCAGATTCTACACTTAAAGGTACTCCTTTAACAGACGGTACGGTATGGAAAACAGATGCGTCTTTCGATGTAAGACCCACATCTATCACAGAGAACGGCAAAAAATATAAGTTTGCGGTTCGCCAATGGGCAAGTGTTGCATCTGCCGGTGTTACGGTATTTACCAACCCCGCCATACTTACAGTAACAGAAGTAGAAAAGCTTTCTATAATAAAGCAACCCGCTCCTAGCGTGGTTGGCGTAGTAGGCGGTACTGTTACTCTGGATGTAGAAGCAGGCGGCTCAGCTCCGTTTGGTTACATCTGGGAGAAGAGCGACAACGGTTACATATGGGAAGTAGTTGGAGCTTCTAAGAGCTACACCACATCCGCACTGACAGCCGAAGACAACCAAACCCAGTACAGGGTTCGTATCACCAATAAAGAAGGTGACTATGTAGTATCAAACACATCTATGCTGACAGTATCCGCTGTTCCCGCCGAAATGGTTATAAAGGGCGTTGACAGTGTATACGTAGGCAAAACAGCCGATTACACAATAGGCATAAAGCCCGCTGACGCTGTTTACGATGTTGTTTGGTCTATATCCGAGTCTAACGCCAAGAAAGCATCCATAGATGCAGGCGGCAAACTCACAGCTAAAGCTCAGGGTATAATAAAAGTATACGCTAAGGTTACAACTGCTGATGGCAAGGTTACAACGCTGTCTCAGAAAGTATCTATAAAAAGCGCTACAAAAAGCTTCATCCTAAAGAGCAAGGAAGATATATCTGTACTGTATAAGGGTGCGGGCGGCAAAAAAGCTTGGCACACACAGCTGGTACTTTCCGAAGTTTTGCCTATGGGCGCAAGCTCCAGCGTAAAGGACATGAACTGGCGCAGCAGCAATCCCAACATTGCTACAGTAGTAAACGGCAAGGTTAAGGTTGCAAAAGGTGACGATAGCGAAGTTGGCACAGTAACAATAACAGCTACAGATAAGGGCAATTCCAAATCCATAGCTACATATGTTATAACGGTAACTAAAGCTGACTAACTCGACTAAATAAGACTCTACGCTTCCGCTGTGGGCGCCGATATAAGTATCTATGAACATATGCGCCCCAATATATGGTCGTAAATCGCCTTTGGCGCTCCATGGCGGCAATGCGTAATATAAATTCAAAACGATTTAAAACCAAACCACGCAACGCTGGTGACATAAAAGTCATTGATTAAGGTAAAACAGGTCTTGTTTCTAAGGCCTGTTTTGTTGTCTGTACATAAAAACGAGCCGTGCCTTTCGGCAAAGCTCGTTTTCCTTTTTAGTAATTCACCTTATACTGCTGGCGGGCACGGACTGGCGATTTACGACCATATTGTTTGGGGCGCATATAATCATAGATTAGCTTAGCCGCGCCCGCAGCAGCTTCTGGTAGTTTAAGCGTTTTGTTTGTTTGGCTTTACGCCTTTGTTACCTTGAGTATGTATGTTGCTATGGAGTCCGGATTGCCCTTGTCCGTAGCGGTGATTATTACCGTGCCCAGCTTTGTGCCTGCGCCGGAAGCAACCTTTACTTTACCGTTTTCAACGGTGGCTATCCTCTTGTCACTGGTTGTCCAGATCATGTCTTTAACGCTGCTCGATGCGCCGGTCGGTTTAACGTTCGTCAGTATGAGCTGCGTGTGCCAAGGATACTTGGTAGAACCGTTTCCGCCCTTGTAAAGTACGGTACGGTTTTCCTTGCTCTTCAAGCTAAAGCTCTTGGTCGCGCCTTTTATGGATACCTTCTGGGATACTACTATCCTTTCGCCATCAGCGCCTGTTATCTCGGCATATACCTTGATTATACCCTGCTTCTTTGCTGTGAGCATTCCTTCGCCCGTGATTTCAGCCTTGTCCTTGTTGGTGTCAGCTATGTAGAAATCGTATGTGAATTCTGCACCTTCGGGCTCAACTTCTATCTTGTACTGCGCTGTTTTACCAACGTAGAGCGAATCTACGCCGGCTATCTTGGCGCTTGTTATAGCGCTGGATACTGTGAGTATAGCGGAATCAGATTCCACGAACTCGCCTACTGCGTTTGTAACTACAACCTTATACATGTTCTTATCATCTTTTTCCGTAAGAACAGGTGTTGTGTAGCTCGCTTCTGTGGCGCCGCCTATGGATGTCCATGCACCGTTTACGGGCTTCATCAACCACTGATAGCTGAACGGAGCTGTGCCCGCCGCTTCTACGGCGAACGTAGCTGTACCGCCAACCGCTGCCAGAGCATCTTCCGGCTGTGTTGTGATTGTAGGAGCAACAGCGTCTGTTACTGTAAGCATAGCGGCGTCTGTTACTACGGGAGCCATATCGGCACCGGCGGCATTCTTGCCAACTATCTTTATAACGTACTTTTTGTTTCCATCCGCCTTAGTTACCACATTAGTGGTTTCGGCAGTGAAAGTAGTGTCGTTTGTAGGATCGGATATTGTTCCAACCGCTACAGTGCCGGCTTCGTTAAACAGCTGGTAAGTGAAAGGACCACTACCCTCTACCGTTACTGTGAATCCGGCCTTTGTACCAGCCGCAACTTCAACAGCAGTGGGCTGAGCAACTATCTTAAGCGGAACCATCTTTGTTACATCTGTTATTGAAGCAGCAGAGGACATAACCTTGTTGCCGCTCATATCTGTAACTTCTACCTTGAACTGCTGATTTTTAGCAGACTGCGCCAGATTTGCTGTCAGAGTGCAGCTGGAAGAATATACAGTAACAGCGGAGGAAGCGTTTTCTGTAACAGTACCGTCCGCCAGTGTTATGGAGGAACCGGCAGCCGTTACAGGAACCCAGGAAAGACCATCGGCAGATGTATACCATGTGTAGGTAAAGGGCTCACTGCCCGACATAGCTACAGAGAACTGCGCCTGACGACCTTCAACTATTGTTGTGTTTACAGGCTGTGTAACAATAGCCATAGGTGTGGGAGCCACAGAGGATATAACAGCAATGTCAGAAGTTACGCTGGAGCTGTTTTTAGGATCTGTAACTATAACCCTATACTGGTTGCCGTCCATAGCTGCCGTTACATTTGTAAGAGTCAGGTTTGTAACGTACGCCTTCAACTTTGTGTCATAAGCGCTGTTTGTAGCCGAGATATTGGCAAAAGCAGTGCTTCCCTTGGGAGCCATCTGCCACTGTATGGAAGCAGAGGTGGAAGGAGACGTTACGCAAGAGCCTACAAAGCCCGCTTTCAGTGTAGCAGTACGGCCTGTAGCTACCTGCGCGCTCTGGGGCTGCAGTGTAAACGTGGGGTTCTGATACGGGTTAACTACCAGTGAAACGGCATTGGATGTAACTGTATAATTCAACGTAGCATCCTTTACTATTACCTGATACTTCGTACCGTTCATTGCCATTGTAGCGTTAGCAACGCTGTATGATGTAGAAATAGCACCGGGGATATCTTTAAAACCGGTACCTGTATCCGCCTGCCACTGATAAGAAAGGGCATTTACGGGATTTCTGTTGGACACAGCCGCTACAGAGAACGTAGCGCCCTGAGTCTCGGTTATCATCTGGCTTACCGGCTGCTTTGTTATTTCTACAGGAGCAGCCTGTGTTACTGTTACATTAGCAGCAGTATAGTCGCTGCCGGAAACCGTGAATTTAGTGTTTCCGCCAACATACTTTGACCCTGAATATAAACCGTCTTCAATAACCGCAACATAGTTACCATCCGGTATGTTAGCAACGGTGTAGTAACCACCAGCAACAGTAGCGCCGCTTGTGGCAAACGCAAGTGTAGTATCGTCCTTCAGGTACGCTTCATAACTTTCAGCTGTGAATATTTTTACGAGAGCGCCCTCCACGCCCGTACCAGCCATTACATAGCCGGATACGTTATAGCCTTTGGCCACGCTAAGCGTAGCCGCAGCGGAAGCAAAAGAGTTTGATTCGATTATGGCCGGAGCAGGTGACGTCGGGTAAGCTTCATTAACCATAACCAGCACACGGAACTGATAGTCTTTGTATGCTGCCTGACCGGTAGCCGCTATTTCAAGCGTCTTTGTTGTAGCACCTGATATTGGTGCGGCATCCGATAGGTTAGTGAATGCAGAAGCATTGGGAGCCTTGCCCTGCCACTGGTAGCTGTATGTTAGGTTGTCGCTCTTAAAATCGGGAGCTTCAACAACAGCTGTATAGCTAACCTTCCTTATTCCGTCAGTACCATTAGCGGCCAAAACGGATACTGCGTTTGTGGGACCCGTAATCTTAACCTGGTTTGCTGTAGGAGCAACCTTGAGGTTTATTGTTTTTTCAGCGTCCTTGTTCTCTGTTACGGCGGCCGTTACAACTGTTGCAGCCGTACCGGGGCGCAGATATCTATATGCACCGAAAGCATCACCACCAACCGATATTGTATATGTTGTGGCGGCTGCACCAGGGAATATAACCTTGCTGTCTATATCTGTCACCTTAGATCCGATGCCCTGATCTATCGTAACAGGATATCCAGCACCTATCGGCTGGCCGTTAGCGCCGTTTATTGTAAGAGTTACTGTTGGAACAAACGTAGCTAAAGGATCTACGGTTATTGCCTTAGTAGCGCTGTCCAGATCGAACACCGCGGATTTGCCCATTTTATAACCGGGAGCCTCCACTGTAACATAATAGCCCTTACCTACATTAACGTTCTCAAAGTCAACTGTTATTGTGGCTGTGTTCAATGTAACAGGTTCTGTAGCCAGCAACATATTTGAGCTGTTATATAGCTTTGCGCTTCCCGCAATGTTGCTTCCAGCAACAACAGATGCAGTAAGAGTTATTGTGCCGGATGTTACCGGAACTATCTGTATATTCTTGGAAACAGAAGCGCTTACCGTACCGGTAAAGGTCGTGTCTTCATAAGCCGTATATCCTGTAGCCACGGTTGCGCCTATTTTGCTGTATGTATCTGCCGCAAGCACGTTTATAGAATATGCGCCGTTTGAATCTGTCGTAGCTGTTTTTGTTGAATCTGTACCAGCTGTGCCGTCGGTTTTTGCGAATGTACCAGTTAGTGTAACGGTAGCATCTTTAACAGCAGCACCGGTAGCCTGATTTGTAACTACGCCCGATACTGTGTATGCAGTTTTAGAAGCAACAGTTATATCCGCAGTTGTGGGAGTAGGTATACCCGCTGCTATCTCTATCGCAGCACTTTGGCCAGCAGGATAGAATTTTCCATCCATTACTTTGGCAGTTGTTTTAACAATTGCACCAGATGTTGTAACACCATCATCAATCGTAAAGCTGTATGCTCCGCCTGCTGTGGTTGTTACCGATGTACCTATCTGTGTTGTACCGTCAGACTCGAAAAGGCCAACGGTCAAACCAACAACTCCCGCACTGCCGGAAGCCGTGTCTTTTACGGTACCTGTCAACGGTGTAGCGGCGGGAATTGCCACATCTGCGACCGGTTCCTCGTCAACTACCGGAGCTGCCTCCGGCGCTACCGCGGCGTCCGCTGCAACTTCTTCCAGCGAAATGGCCTCGGGAGCGGCAGCAAAACCTGTAGCAGCAACGCCAAATACGAGCACAGCCGCTAGAAGTATGCTGACTAATTTTTTGAGTTTTTTCATTTCCATAATTAA
>CAYXFB010000089.1:0-8926 GCA_964464145.1 uncultured Christensenella sp. | reverse complement strand
AATAAGGCTCACATCTTTGATGTGAACCTGATTTGTTGGCTGGGGTAGCAGGATTTGAACCTACGAATGCGGGAGTCAAAGTCCCGTGCCTTACCGCTTGGCTATACCCCAATATTTTTGGGCGCTCTGCGCATTTCCCCTTTTAATACAACACACCCCCGCCCAAAAGCGGCGAGGCTGCGTTCCTCCGTGAAACACGCGCGTTTCCCGGAAATAAAAATGGGGTGAGTGATGGGAGTCGAACCCATGACCTCCAGGGCCACAACCTGGCGCTCTAACCTACTGAGCTACACCCACCGCGCATGGTTTTTGTACGGCTTCTTGAAACCGTACTGTGATATTTTATCTTATTTTGCCTACCACGTCAACCGCATCTTTCGCAATATGTTCGAACATAGGCAAGCCGCCTTGTCAAAAATTCTACAATTTGTAAAAGCTACACCATAATGCAAGCGTTCTATTATTTTTTGTTGTGTTTTTATCTGTTTCGTAAGCAATCGCACTTGTATTTCCTCCCGAATTTATGTATAATATGTTTATAAAATTATATTTCATGTGGTATATATATGTTTGCAGAAGAAAGACATCAAAAAATAAAACAGATGATCGTTGAATACCGGCGCGTGGATGTTGCCACACTGGCCAAGTTTTTTTCCATATCCGAGGTAACGGCGCGCAAGGATCTCATAAAGCTTGAAAAGGACGGTTTCCTGATACGCACGCATGGCGGCGCCGTGGTAAACCAGAAATCCCGCAGCGTGGAAAAATATACCGAGCCCTTCGACGGTGTGGATGCCGAGCGAAAATCCAAGATCGGCGAACTGCTGAGCGGGCTTGTGAGCAGCGGAGACATGATATTTTTGGGGCCTGGTACCACCTGCACGCACGCCGCTAAGATACTTCGCTCCAAAGAGCTGCTGCACGTTATCACCACAAACGTCACGGGCGCGATAGAGCTTTCCCGAAATCCGGATATAATAACGATGCTGGTGGGCGGAAATCTTTCCCGTCGTGGCAACAACTACACCACAATAGACGTGGAGGCAATAGAGTATCTCAAAACGAAATACGCCGATAAATGCGTAATAACGGTGGACGGAATATCTCAAAAAAGCGGCTTTACCGTGCACAACGATATGGTCGCGCGCACATACCAGCCTATACTGAAAAACTCAACCGAGAAGATAATTATTGCCACTAGCGATAAATTCAATAAAAACGCTTTTTCTCATCTGGGCGGCCTTGACTCCATAGACATACTCATAACAGATAAAGACGCTCCGCCGGAATCTGTTGCTTTACTTGAAAAAAATGGCGTAAAGGTGTACCTAGCCGATTGATTTTCCTTTGCTCCGCCGGTACACCTTATTTTAGTTTGTCAATAAATTTGATATATATTTGGAGGTAGTATACAAATGTTAGCTGCAAGGCTGTACGGTGCGGGCGATCTTAGGTTGGAGGAAATACCCGTACCCGAAATTTCTCCGGACGAGCTGCTCATAAAGGTTAAAAAAGCCGCCGTGTGCGGCACTGACGTACGTATGTACCAAAACGGCGCGGCCTGCGCCTCCCCCTCGGCACCGCTCATAATAGGCCACGAATTTTCCGGCGATGTAGCCCGGGTGGGCTCAAATGTGCGTGGCTTCAGCGAAGGCCGGCGCGTTTTTCTCGCGCCAAACATAGGCTGCGGGCACTGCGACGCCTGCGTATCCGGCAATTCGCATCTTTGCGACAACATCATGGCGATAGGCGTAACGGTGGACGGCGCCTTTGCCGAGTATATAAAAATACCCGCCGAAGCGCTTTCTCACGGCAATGTCTCCCTGCTTGAAGAGAACATAAGCTACGAGGAGGCCGCCGTGAACGAGGCTCTCTCCTGCGTATACAACGGTTTTTTGCACTATGGCGTGGATACGGGTGATTTTGTGCTCGTCATAGGCGCCGGCCCGATAGGCGTTATGCACGCCATGCTTGCCAAAATGGCGGGGGCGGCCAAGGTGATGCTTTCGGATATTTCCGCCTCGCGGCTTGCCCAGTGCGCCGCCATAGACGCAGATTTCATACCGCTTGGTTCTGATGGGCTCAAAGAAAGTGTGCTTTCACATACCGGCGGCCGGGGGCTGGATGTTTGCGTTACCGCCTGCCCTTCGCCCGCGGCGCAGCAGGCTTCGCTTGAGCTGATGGGCTATGGCGGCAGGGTGAATTTCTTTGGCGGCCTGCCCGCAAGCGCGGAAATAGTGCCGCTGAACACCAATATGATACACTACAAGCAACTCAACGTATCAGGAGCCACAAAGGCCAACACGGCTGCCGTGCGCAAAACACTTTCGCTCATAGCAAGCGGAAGGCTGGACGTTTCGCGGCTCATAACCGCTCACTATCCCCTTTCCCGAGTGGACGAGGCCTTAAATGCCGTTGCAGCGGGCGAAGGGCTCAAGACCATAATAGATTTTTGATGCCGAGTGTTTTTTTAACGAAATTGGTATAGGTGAGCGTTATGCGATACGTAATAGGTTCAGATCTGGGCACGCAGGGCACCAAAACAGTTATATACGACGAGAACGGCGCGGCTGTGGTCGAAACATTCGAAGCCTCAAACATAATACAGTCGGGCGGCTGTATAGAGCAAGCGCCCGAGGAAATGCTGGGCTCCGTGCTGCGCACCGTAAGGTCCGCGGTGGAGCGCTCCCGTATATCTCCCGCGGATATCGCCGCTATGGGGCTGGACGGACAGATGGCGGGCATAATTGGCATAGACCGCACAGCAAACGCCATAACGCCCTACGATAGCTGGCTCGACAGGCGCTGCTCTAAGTATTTCGACATGCTGCGCGGCTTTGGCGAGGAAAAATATATAGCCATAGGCGGCAGCCCCGTGACCTATTCGCACGCACCAAAAATACTCTGGTGGAAGCACGAGCGCCCGCACATATATAAGGACATACACAAATTCGTTCAGCCCGCCGTTTACTGCGTGATGCAGCTGTGCGGCATGGAGGCGGACGAAGCCTATATAGATCACACCTACCTGCACTTCGCAGGTTTCGCCTCGGTGGAAAACAAACGCTGGTCAAACGAATTACTAGATTTCTTCGACATACCGTCGGCCAAGCTTCCCCGCATAACAAAGCCGTGGAGCATCGCCGGCCACCTGACGCGTGGCATGGCCGAAAAATGCGGACTTGTGGCGGGCATGCCCATAGTTGCAGGCTGCGGCGATACGGCGGCCAGCGCCTTTGGCGCGGGTATAACGCGCCCGGGCATGATGTACGACGTGGGCGGTACGGCCTCCACGCTGGCCATAGCGGCAGACAGCTTCGCGCCGGACACGCAAAAAAAGATACTCATGTTCCCCGCCGCCGTGGTGGATGGGCTATACACGCCGCTTGCCTATATGAACGGCGCGGGCATGTGCCTGCCCTGGTTCAAAAATGACGTACTGGGCGGCGCGGACTACGAGGCGCTGAACGCGCTGGTACCGCAGATACCGCCGGGCAGCGAGGGGCTGCTGTTCGTTCCCCACTTTTCCGGCAGGGTGTGCCCCAACAGCGCACAGCTGCGCGGAAGCTGGCTGAATCTTGGCTGGCAGCACAAAAAAGCACATTTATACCGTTCCATAATGGAAAGCATAGCGTACGAATATAAAATATATCTGAACCGCATAAAAGAGCTGCTGCCCGGTCTTGCCCTGCGTTACGTGCTGGGCGTGGGGGGCTCTGCCAAAAGCGCAGAATTTCGCCAAATAAAGGCGGACGTGCTGGGCATGGAGGTCAAAACTATAAACCGCAGCGACACCGCAACGCTGGCCTGCGCGGTGATAGCGGGCTACGGCACGGGTCTTTTCCCCGAGCTTTGCGGCACGATACACCGCTTCATAGAATACAGGCAGACAACAGCTCCAAACATGGAAAACAACTTGAAATACGCAAAATACGCCCGCGCATACGAGCGCACGCTTGAGTATATGGAGCAATATTACACCGAAATAAACGCAGTATTGGAATGACCTAAGGCAAGCCATATCATAATAATAACTATCCGTTGGAGGGTAAACTATGCTGAATGAAAACAAATTGAAGGAGCTACAGCTTTTCGCGGCCGACATACGCGAAAATCTACTGGCAAGCATAGCTTCGAAGGGCTCCGGCCATGTGGGCGGCTCGCTTTCCATAGCAGACCTGCTGGCTGTTCTTTACGGCGGCGTTATGCGTATATATCCGCAAGACCCGCTGAATGCTGACCGCGATTATTTTGTGCTGTCCAAGGGGCACTGCGGGCCGGCGCTCTATGCCACCCTGGCGCTAAAGGGCTATTTCCCCATGGATACACTTAATACGCTGAACCAAAACGACACCATTCTTCCCAGCCATGCGGACAGAAACAAAACACCGGGCGTCGACGCCACGGCAGGCTCGCTCGGACAGGGCGTTTCACTGGCGGCCGGCCTTGCGTTCAGCGACAAGCTGATGGGCAAATCCCGCTATACCTACGCCGTTCTTGGCGACGGCGAGCTTGATGAGGGACAGGTATGGGAATGCGCGCTCTTCATAGCGCACAGAAAGCTCAACAACCTCATACTCTTCATAGACGCCAACAAAAAGCAGTTGGACGGCGCAACGGATGATATCTGCGATCTGGGCAGCATAGAAGCAAAGTTTTCTTCCTTTGGCTTCAATGTGATATCAGTGGAGGACGGTAACGATATCGCCTCAATATACGAGGCCATAGAGGACGCGAAAAACGAGCTTGAGCTGCCCAGCGTCATTGTGCTGCACACCGTTAAGGGCGCGGGCGTAAGCACCTTTGCCGCAATGGCAAACTGCCATTCCTGCGACGTAAGCGCGCAGCAACTGGCGGAGGCGCGCGCCGAGCTAGACAAATACAGAAAACGAGTGTGAGGGGTGTATAACATGGCAATAAACATACAGGCAAAAGAAAGCTCCATGCGCGGCTCGTTAGCCGACGGATTGATAGAGCAGATGAAGGCAAACAAAAACGTTGTGTACATAGACGCGGACCTCGTAACGGCTATGGACACGGGCAGGGTCTTTCATGCCTGCCCCGCGCAGAGCTTCAATATAGGCATAATGGAAGCGAACATGATGAGCGTCGCGGCGGGCATGTCCATGAACGGTATGATACCCTTCATACACTCCTTCGGCGTGTTTTCATCGCGCAGGATGGCCGATCAGGTTTTCATTTCCGGCTGCTACAACAACGCGAACGTAAAAATATTGGGCAGCGACCCTGGCATAGCCGCCGAAACCAACGGCGCTACGCATATGCCGCTGGAGGATATGGGCGTACTGCGCTCCTTCCCCGGCCTGACCATAATGGACGTGGCGGACACCACGCTGCTGCGCGAGGTCATGCGGCAGGCGGTGGCCACATACGGAATGATGTACATACGTTTTCCGCGCAAGGGTGTGCAAAACTATTACACCACAGGCGAAGGGTTCGAAATAGGCCGCGCCAAGCTGCTGCGCGAAGGAACGGACGTTAGCATCATAGCCTGCGGGCTGGAGGTGGTGGAGGCACTGCGCGCCGCCGAAGCGCTGGCCGTGGAGGGCATTTCCGCTCGCGTGGTGGATATGTTCACCGTAAAGCCCATAGACGCGGCAATGGTGGAGGCCTGCGCGCGCGATACCCGAGCCATAGTCACGGCGGAAAACCACAACTTCATTGGCGGCCTTGGCTCCGCGGTGTGCGAGGTGGTTTGCGAAAAACTGCCCGTACCCGTAGTACGCGTCGGCGCGCCCGATCGCTTCGGCGAAGTGGGCAGCAGAGCCTATCTGGCCGAAAAATTCGGCATAACAGCAGCCCACATAGCGGCGGCCGCAAAAAGAGCGCTCGCCATGAAGCAATCCTAACGCCAATAAACCGAATACAGCAAAAAAGGCTTGAGCTTTATATCCGCTCAAGCCTTTTTTATATCGTTCGTGTGGGTTACTCTATATCGTCCGAACCTTTTTGCAGTTTAAACTGCGAAAGCAACTCCTTCATAAGCTGTGCCTGGCCGGACAGCTCCTGGCTGGAGGCTGCGCTCTGCTGCGATGTGGCCGAGTTGGTCTGCACCACAGCCGATATCTGATCCATGCCCAGCTTCACCTCCTCCACAGAGGCGGACTGCGATTCCGAAGCGCTGGATATGCTCTCTATATTCACAACTATCTTACCCGCGCCCTCAACTACCCTGTTCAGCTTCATGGCCGTTTCATCCGCAATATCCGAACCGCTCTTCACGGCATTTAGCGACTGCTCTATGAGCATCGTGCTGTTTTTGGAGGCTTCGGCGCTCTTGGATGCCAGATTGCGCACCTCGTCCGCCACCACGGCAAAGCCTTTTCCGGCCTCGCCCGCGCGCGCCGCTTCCACGGCCGCGTTGAGCGCCAATATATTCGTTTGGAAGGCTATATCCTCTATTGTCTTTATTATCTTTCCAATTTCGTTGGAAGAATTTGTTATGTTGTTCATGGCCTCTATCATAGCGCTCATCTTCTGCTGGCTCTCGGTCAGCTCGCCGCCCACCTCGGCCACCTGTATGCTGGCGTTTTTGGCGTTCTGCGCGTTTTCTCTGCTGGTATCGGCGATCGCCGAAACGGTGGAAACAAGCTGCTGAACGGCTCCCGCCTGCTCCAGCGTACCCTCGGAAAGCGACTGCGCGCCCGTGGAAACCTGCACGGAACCGGCCGCCACCTGATCTGCCGCCGTCTCCATCTGTGCCAGCGTACGTGATATCTTACCGGAGTATGATTCTATTGATTTTTCTATGTGTTCAAAATCACCTATGAACTTTTCATTGAACTCGAAATCGAAATTGCCCTCCGCCATAATGGTCATCAGGCGGTCTATTTCGCCTATGTAGCGGGAGAGCGTGCCCATAGAGCTTCGCATATCGTCTGCCAGCAGACCCAGCTCGTTTTTGCTCTGGTATGTGACTTCGGCTTTAAGGTTACCTTTGGACATTTCCTTGGCTGCGCTCGATACCTGTTGCAACGGCCTTACTATACTCAGCGATATCACACGCGCCAGAATCAATCCAATAGCGAAAGCCGCTATCACTATTATTATGCAAACCAGTGTCACCTGATTTGTAAAGCTTACATTGCTTGCTATATCAGCTTCCTTTATAGCGCTTGTCTTTTCCTTGAAAGATTCCGCTGCAAGATCAAGCTCCTCCAGAGCCGGCGCGCATTCTTTTAGAACTATTTGCGTAGCCCCAGTTACATCTCCCTTTTCAAGAGCCGCTACCGCTCTATCCTTTATACCAAGCCAACTATTGAGTTTGCTTTCATAATCCGCAATTATACCGTCGTCCTGCGTATATGTGGTTTTGAGTGTCGCCAAACTGTTTTCTATCTCGGACACGCTATGGTCTATCTGACTCAAGTATTCTGAATACTTTGATGTATCTGTGTTCAATATCATTTCGCGCAATACCCTTGCGCCGAAATTGGTTTCTATCTGTGCTGAGCTAATGGCATCGTCCTGCGCAAGCGCGACATTCGCAAATTCAGTAAAGTTCTTGTTTACGTTCGATAAACTGAATACTGCGATTACACCCACCAGCAACATACAAATTCCTGCAAACACGAACCCCAGCGCTATCTTTAGTCTGACCTTCATATTATTAAACATTTTACCCACCTCACCGTAATATTTTTTTGCTAATGTTTAATACCAATAAAAAATATTTTAACTAGTTAATTATAATCTCATATAACATATTATTCAATATCAAAAAATATATACCAATATATTCTAGCAACAAAAAAAAGGATCGGCCAACGTCATTGCCGTTTCCGATCCGAAATAGTCTGCGTATTTTCATCCGTATTTTTTTGCGTACAGTCTGGCTCCGTCCACGATGGATTGCGCCAGCTTTTCCTGATATTCCTCCGTTTGGAGCAGCTTATCCTCCTCCGCGTTGGATAAAAAGCCGCACTCCACCAGACAGCTGGGCTGTTTACCCGGCCGCAAAACCACTAAGTCCTTCTCAAGCGGTATTCGCTCCGTCTCCGGCTCAAGCCTATAGTTCATCATATCCTGCACGCACACGGCCAGCTTTTTTCCTATTGAACCCTGTTTTACAAAAAACACTTGCGGGCCGGTTGCCTCCGGGTTATCAGTAAATTCGTTCTGATGTATGCTTATGAACATATCCGCTTCGTTGTCCACCGCGAACTGCCCTCGCATATCCAGATCCTTCTGCCAGTTATCAGACAGCGAGGTATCATCCTCGCGCGTCATTATTACCGTCGCGCCAACCTCCTCAAACTTTGCCTTTATGCGCTTTGCTATCTCTAGGTTGAGCTCCTTCTCCTTCTTGCCGCTCACGCTAACGGTTCCACCCGGCACGTTGCCGCCGTGGCCGGGATCGAGTACGATCTTCTTACCGGTGAGCTTCACGTCCGAAACATCCATATCCGCTTCGTTATTATCCGCCTGCGCTTCGGCCTCCGGCTCAGCGGAAGTTTCCTCGGAAACATCTATGGGCTGCGCATCCTCAACATTTTCTGGTATCAAAAGCTCTTCTGGCACGGCGTTTTTCGCCTGTATCCACAGCGAGCAAAACACTATGGCCAGCACGCAGGCCACCGCCGCAATGATCTGCCAAAGCCTAAGCGGCGTGAGCTTTATATGAAAGCCGCCCTTCTTAGCGCCGCCCGATCTATTCTTTTCCACAAAGCCGTGCTTGTTGTTTTCAGTCATACAAACATACTCCCAATGCCTCAATCTCAAAAATATTATATCATTTTTGATTGAACGGTGTGTTATGGTTTTGTAATTTTTATAAAAAATTCACGATTCATCTCTTGCCCGTTAACTTTTGCGGTACGCAAAAAAAAGAAGCCTTGCGGCTTCTCTTTTTTTATAGGCTCTATACTAAAGATTGGGGTAGGAAGAAAAAAGAAGAAGCAAAGTG
>CAYXFB010000088.1:0-9081 GCA_964464145.1 uncultured Christensenella sp. | reverse complement strand
TCGCTATTCTTGCTTTAGTTTACTGCTCTACCCCAACATTTGACATAGAGCCTATATTTTATCTGCATCTACCGCACACGGTACGCCGATCTATACTGTTGCGTATCGTTGGGAACACCGCGTTCAGCTTCTTTCGGCCTGCCGCCTGCGCAGCTCGTCCTCAAGCATCATATCCTTCACCTTCATGAGGCGGGCGAGGCTGCTTCTTTCGCTCTCGTCCAGCTTCATGGCTATGAAGCGTATGGTGTCCTCATAGTTGGGTATCATAACGTGCTCCAGCGCGTTAACGCGGCGGCGCGTCTTTTCTATTTCGGAAGCTATGAGCTGTATGGCCTTTTCCAGCTCCGCCAAACGAAGCAGGCTGGGCAGCGCGCTTTCCAGCTTGGAAATAGCGTCGTCCAAGTCGCCGCTCGTGAAGGCGTAGCCGTAGGAATATATGTCCTCCCGGTTGGTGTTTTTATACTCCACCTCATAGGCGGGCACGTTCACGCTCATTATATTTTTGGAGGCTATGCTAAGCTGCACATCCTGCTTGGGCAGCAACAGCGCGGAGGTCAAAATTTCGCTTTGCATAACGGAATTCGCCACCGTAAAGCTGTTGTTCGCCTCTGTCAATTGCCGCTCCACATCCTCGCGCAGCTTTCTGCTCTCCCTCACGAGATCGAGAAATTGGCGCATAAGCTCGTCGCGCTTATCTTTTAGAAGCCTATGCCCCTTGCGCGCGACAGTAAGCGCTTTTTTGAGCCGCGTCAGCTCCATGCGGGTCGGGTTTACCGCCAACAATGCCACTTCGGCTCACCTCACTTTTTATCGTAATACTTATCCAAAAACTCACTCTTTATACGCTTTAGCTCTGTGCGCGGCAGTATGCGCAGCAGCTCCCAGCCAAGATCCAGCGTTTCTTCAATGCTGCGATCCGTGCCATAGCCCTGCGAAACATAGCGGTTTTCAAACTCGTCCGCAAACTTAGCATACAGCTTGTCTATATCGGTAAGCGCCGCCTCGCCCAGTATTACCATGAGCTCCTTGGCCTCCTTGCCGCGCGCGTACGCCGCAAAGAGCTGGTTCATAGTATTCGCGTGATCCTCGCGCGTTTTGCCTTCGCCTATACCCTTGTCTTTAAGACGGGACAGCGAGGGCAGCACGTCTATGGGCGGCTGCACGTTCTTGCGGAAAAGCTCACGCGAAAGTATTATCTGCCCCTCCGTTATGTAGCCTGTAAGGTCGGGGATGGGATGCGTCTTGTCATCCTCCGGCATTGTAAGTATGGGTATCATCGTTATACTGCCGTTGTGGCCTTCCAGCCTGCCCGCGCGTTCATACATGGTGGCAAGGTCTGTGTAAAGATAACCGGGATAGCCGCGGCGACCCGGAACCTCCTTGCGCGCGGCGGAAACCTCGCGCAGCGCGTCCGCGTAGTTCGTTATATCCGTCAGTATTACCAGCACGTGCATATCCAGATCAAAGGCCAGATACTCGGCTGCGGTAAGCGCCATACGCGGCGTGGATATACGCTCTATCGCCGGATCGTTCGCAAGATTTATAAACAGCACCGTGCGCTCCATAGCGCCCGTGCGCGTAAAATCCTCTATGAAGAAGTTGGCTTCCTCAAAGGTTATTCCGAGGGCGGCGAACACAACGGCAAAGTTTTCATCCGTACCGCGCACCTTGGCCTGCCTCGCTATCTGTGCGGCAAGGTTGCTGTGCGGCAGACCGCTTCCCGAGAATATGGGCAGCTTTTGCCCACGCACCAGCGTGTTCAGGCCGTCTATTGCCGAAACGCCCGTCTGTATGAATTCCTCCGGGTAAGCGCGCGCCGTGGGGTTCATGGGCAGACCGTTTATGTCCATACGTTTTTCGGGTATTATGTCCACGCCGTCGTCTATGGGCTTGCCCATACCGTCGAAAACGCGACCCAGCATATCCTCTGATACGCCCAGCTCTATGCCGTGACCCAAAAAGCGCACCTTGCTGTTTTCAAGGTTGATGCCCGCGCTGTTCTCAAATAGCTGAACCAGCGCGTTCGTGCCGTCTATCTCCAGCACGCGGCAGCGGCGCAGCTCACCGTTCGCAAGCTCTATCTCGCCCAGCTCGTTATAGGTAACGTCCTGAACGTCCTGAACCAGCACCAGCGGACCCGCTACCTCCTGAATAGTACGATATTCCCTTGGCATCACACATCCTCCTCTGTCTTAAGCGCCGACATCTCTTCCTTCATCTGTGTCAGTATGCTTTCGTATTCGGCTCCCACCTCGTCCTCCATAACGTACTTTATGCGGCCTATGCGCTCACGTACGCTAAGAGCGGAAAGCTCGTCTATATCCGCGCCGGTCTCCAGCGCCTTCATTCCCAGATCGTAGTAGGCCAGCACCAGGCGCAGCATATAGTGCTGCTTTGTGAGCGAGGTATAGGTATCGACCTCGTGGAAGGCATCCTGATGCAGATAATCCTCACGGATGGAGCGCGAAACCTCCAGCTTCAGTCGGTCGCTGCTTGAAAGCGCGTCCATACCAACCAGCTTAACAATCTCATCCAGCTCCGCCTCCTCTTGCAGCAGACGGGTTATCCTGTTTTTGAGCTGCGTCCAATCCTTTGAAACATTGTCATCCAGCCAGGGGCCCAGCTTGTCAAGATACAGTGAATAGCTGGTGAGCCAGTTTATGGCCGGGAAGTGACGCGCGTAGGCCAGCGCCGAATCCAGCCCCCAGAACACCTTAACTATACGCAGAGTCGCCTGTGAAACCGGCTCTGAAATATCGCCGCCCGGAGGTGATACCGCGCCTATTATGCTGAGAGCGCCCGTTCTGTCATCGGAACCAAGCGTTTCTATAACACCCGCGCGTTCGTAAAAGCTGGCGAGGCGGCTGCCTAGGTACGCGGGGTAACCCTCTTCACCCGGCATTTCCTCAAGTCTGCCGGACATCTCTCTAAGCGCTTCCGCCCAGCGAGATGTAGAGTCTGCAAGCATGGCCACGCTGTAGCCCATATCGCGGAAATACTCCGCTATAGTAACGCCCGTATAAACTGAGGCCTCGCGCGCCGCAACCGGCATATCCGATGTGTTGGCTATTAGCACGGTGCGCTCCATGAGCGTTTTGCCCGTTTTGGGGTCCTTTATGTGCGGGAACTCGTTCAGCACGTCCGTCATTTCGTTGCCGCGCTCTCCGCAGCCCACATACACAACTATATCCGCGTTCATCCACTTTGCAAGCTGATGCTGCACAACCGTCTTTCCGCTGCCGAACGGCCCGGGAACGGCTGCCACGCCGCCCACCGCAATGGGAAAAAGCGTGTCTATAACGCGCTGACCCGTTATGAGCGGCTCATTTGGAGGAAGCTTTTTCTTGTATGGGCGTCCGCGGCGAACAGGCCACTTCTGCGCCATTTTGAGTGCTTCGGTACTGCCGTCCTCCTTCTTCACCTCGCCGATGGCTTCAAGCACCGTGTACTCGCCCGCGTCCAAACGAACAAGCTCACCCTCCACGCCGGGCGGAACAAGTATTTTGTGCACCACCACGTCCGTTTCCTGCACGGTACCCAGAATATCGCCGCCCACCACGCGGCTGCCCACCTGCGCCGAGGGAACGAAGCTCCATTTTTTATCATAATCGAGAGCGGGCACGTCTATACCGCGCTCAAGGTTTGTGCCTATCTTGGCTTTTATGGCGTCCAGCGGGCGCTGTATGCCGTCATATATGCTGCCTATGAGGCCAGGGCCAAGCTCCACGCTGAGCGGGCTGCCGGTGGAAACCACCTCCTCGCCCGGCCCGAGCCCTGAGGTCTCCTCATACACCTGTATAGAGGCTTCATCTCCGTGTATTTCTATAATTTCGCCCACCAGCTTATGCGAGCTGACGCGCGCCACGTCGTACATATCCGCGTCACGCATGCCGGTGGCTATAACCAGAGGGCCTGATACTTTTTTAATCAACCCAGTACTGTTTTTCATATCCGTTCTCCAATCTGTGCATCATTGCGCGAACGACCCGCGCTTTATTGCGAACCCTATTTCCCATCGTTGAATATAATATCCGAACCAACCGCCTGCTTTACGTAATTTCGTATAGTGGAAAGTCCGAAGCCGTTCGTTCCGGTAAACGATGGTATGGGAACAACGGCGGGCACCATGCGCGTTTCGTACCTTGCGTACTCCTCGGGCATCTGCTCCAGTATCTGCTCCGTTATGTATACTATACCGTATTCGTCGTTATCCAGCTCGCGAATCTTCTTCTTTGCTTCGTCCGCCGAATCCACCGGAAAAATATCCATTCCCAGCGCGGAAAAACCGCAGATGCTGTCATAGTCGCCTATCACGCCAATTCTATACATACATGTCACGCAGCCTTTCCTTTAATATATTGCGCGGAACCTCGTTCAATAGGCCGTACAGCACTATGCGCACCGCCTGCAGCTCCGCCTTCTTGCCGAAAAGATAGGCAACCAGCGGCTCAAAACCGAAGCAGGCGTTCTTTGCCGACTTCACATAGTCCATAAGCGCGTTGTCCGTCCATTTTTCGAATTCGCTTATGGAGCGCTTTGCCGCCTCCGCCGCATCCTCGTAGCCGCTTTCGGTGAAAACGTTCAGCACGGCGGCCTCATCCTGCGCGGCTGCCGCCAAAAGCGCGTCCCCGCCGATCTCCGCCGTATCCAAAAACGCTTCTCTGAGGAAGTTTATATCCCGCTTGTCGCGCACGCTCCTAAGCGCCGTCTTCATGTTCGTAAGCTGCGCCCAAAGCTCCACCCAACCGGTCAAAAACTTGTTTTTGGCTTCCTTGGCCATGCCGCGCATAGCCGCGAACGCCGCCTTATCCAGCAGCATTTCGGCGCGCTGGCCGTCATTCGTGCGCGCCAGCACCTCGTAGGCCTCGGCCGCCGAAGCGCGCAGCAAAACGGGCAGCTCGTCCATATCCTTTTCGGATACCGCCTTGTATATTACGTGCGGCTCAACGGTGCAGGGGTACATCATAAGATGCTCCCACCTGCCATTACTGAAAACGGCCTTCATGATGGTTTTAAGGTTCATGAAGTCGTTTTGATAAAGCAGCACGTCTATGGGCGCGCCCTTGGGGCAGGCCTCGCGTATCTCCTGCCAGGATTTTTCCAGCTCGGCCTTGAGCATCTCGTCTATTTCGCGCTTGCCCTCAGAGCCTGTGCGTTCGCCCGTGCCATAGCTTTTGTCCGCAAGAAACTTCATAGCGTCGCCTACGCCGTTCATTGCCAGCATGGCGTCTATATCCGTCTGCTCCAGCATTTTATTTTCCAGTGTGCGCATATACGCCACCGCGAATGCAAACCGTGTTTCTTTCAAAAAATCACTCCCCTACGCCCGCAAGGCAGGAATTTGCCGTATCCCACAGCAGGTTTCGCTTGGATTCAAATATACTATCTATAGAACAGTTTTGCTCTATATTTCCGTACTTGATTATAAAACCGTTCTCCATTCCGGGTGTGCCGCCCGCAAGCTCCAGCGAACCGTCCGCTATGCCCGCGTTGCACCTCTGCATGAAATCGCCCGGCAGCCTATCCAGATCGGCCTGCGCAAAATACAGCTCACCCTGACCGGACTGCGCGTTTTTCAGACAAATATTCAGCAGAAAATCAAAATACTCGCCATCCGGCAGATTCTTTATGCTGTCCTTTGCCTTGGCTATGGTGTCTTCAATAACCATGCTGCGCGCCTTCAAAAGCGCCTGCTTCCTAGCCTGCCTGCCGTCCGCCGCATAGCGCTCACGCACGGCCTGCGCCTCGCGGCTTATGGTTTCCTGATAGCTCTTTTTGTACTCATCCATCTCGGCGGCCGCTTTCTTTGCGATATCGCCCGCCTTGGCCTGGGCCTGCGCAATTATTTTGTCCGCCTTGGCCTGTGCTTCTTTTTTGATCGTCTCGGCGATCTTATCTAGGCCGCTCATAGCATTACGCTCCCATTGCGTTTACTACATTGATAACTATGAGGAAGGAAACTATGAATGCCAGCAGCGCGTACAGCTCTACCAAAGAAGCTGAAACGATGGCTTTACCACCCTCTTCGGGCTTCTTGGCTATTATGTTCACGCCGGAGGCGCACACCCTGCCCTGCGATATGCCGGATATGAGTCCGCCAATTCCCATGGGCAGACAAGCGGAGAAGAACGCCAGACCCGTAGCCGTATCGGGAGCGCTTCCTCCCAGCACGCCAACGTTCAGCATAACCATTATGCCCACAATGAGGCCGTACAGTCCCTGTGTGCCGGGCAGCAGCTGCAAAACCAGCAGTCGACCGAACTTACTCGGATCGGCAATAACAACTCCCGCCGCCGCCTCAGACGCTATACCCACGCCCAGCGCGGAGCCCGCGCCCGCCAGACCAACGGCGATACCCACGCCCGCCAAAGCAAAAAACATACCTAATTCCATAATCTTACCTCTTTCCTAATTATTTTCCTCTGATGAAAATGTATAGTATTTTGTGTTCATTGTGAGCGGCACAAACTTGCGTCCGCCGCCCTCGTAGAACTTACTGAAGAATTCAACATACTGCAAGCGGTTCGTATGCACGTATGCGCCCAGCATGTTCAGCGCGAAATTCACAAGGTGCCCGCCAATGAAAACAATTACCACGATTATAATACCCGCCGGGTTGCCCTCGCCGAAAACAAGGTTTCCGAACACCGGCCCCAAAAGGTTTACAACATTGGCGATAACGCCCGTTGTGAGCCCCAGCGCCATAAGACGGGAGTAGGAAAGTATATCGCCCACATAGCTTGTGATATCGTATATTCCCAGTATTCCGCCGAATATTTTCATGATCGGGTTCTTTTTGTCCCTGCCATGCGTTGCCACCAGCAGCACCGCGCCGCCTATCATCATCCACATGCCTATGTTCGTAACCAAGCTCTGCCCCATTACCGCGCCTACCGCCAGCACACCAATGCCCGCAAGTATTATTATCCACGAACCGGTATCAAACACGGCGGCGGCTTTTTCGCCCCTGCGCCAATCCACATAAAACTTAACTATAAGACCAACTATAACAGTTCCAAGGCCTATAGCCACGGCGAAAATCAGCAGGTTGAGCGGCTCTGAGATGGGGTCCAGCCACAGCGGCTGCAATGTTATGCCGCCAAAGGCCTTGAGCGCGTCCCCAAAGAAGCTGCCGTACATAAAGCCCCAAAAAGTAGTGGAAATGCCGCAGAAGAAGAACATCTGGAACATCTTGCGCTTGTGCGCCTCCAGCACCTTTCCAAATCCCAGTATACCGCAGGCTATCATAACCATTATGCCGTAGCCCGCGTCCGAAAAGCACATCCCGAAGAACACATAATAGAATATGGCCATTATGGGGTTGGGGTCCACATCGTAAGCGCCCGGCATGCTGTAGGTTTCCGTTATGCCCTCCACCGGCCGCACAAAGCCGTTGTTCACAAAGGCTTCGGGCGCGTCCTCCGGGTTTTCTGGCGTCTCAAGCTCCACATAGGCCGCAAATTTTTCCTCTAAGGACTTGGCCAGCTTTTCGGCGTGCGTCTCAAGAACGTAGCCCTGCAAAACGAAGGTGGCGCTGGTCATTCCCAGCTTGGAAAGGGCGACGTACTTGTCCTTCCGAAGCGCCAGATGATCGTATAAAAGCTCTATGCTTCTGCGCTCCGCTCCCAGTTTGGCGAGCTTTGCCTCGCATTCCTCCGTGTTTTTCCAAACATCCTTCTTGGCCTGCTCCAGCACCTCCACCTTTTTGGCGGGCAGATGGTGGCTCAAGCTGAACGAAGGCTCCTGCAAGCCTATTTCCTGCACGAATGCTATGGCCTGCTGCTGCTGATCTTTAAGGTATTCGAACCAGATATAGCTCTCTTCCTTTTCACAGCTCAATATGTCTATAAAAGCGTCCAGCCCGCACTTTGCGCGCGCCGCCTCCAGCCTCGCCGCATCCCACGCGCCCGTCAGCATACCCATCTTTATGTATGTGTTGCGCGTCTCAGAGGTTTTCATGGGCACGTCCAAAGCCAAATAAGGACGCAAAGCGATCTGCTTTGAATCTATTCGCCTTACATTTTCCGCATTTTCGTGAATCTTATCGGCCAGACGGTTTATTTCCAGCACGGCCTTAAGAGCGTCGTTATTTTCCGCCGCCCGCATGCTGTATTTGTCTATGGAAAGAGCTCTGCGGCTACTGAAAAAGCCCGTTTTCTCGGGTGCGTATTTGTCCAAAACGGCCAGCGAATGCTGTATTTGGTTCATATATCCGTCAAACTGGGAAATGCTCTGCGCGGTTTCCTTCGTTTTTAGATCGCCGTCTTCTATGCCAAGGTCTGAGACCTCCACCGTACCGGATTTTTGCAGATCCTCCAGTATGGCTTTCCTCTGTGTATTTAGTCCGTATACAAAAATACGTTTCGACCGTACTAACGCCAAAAAAACACCCCCTTAAAAGTTATTGCTCAGAAATAACCTTAATAAGGCTTTCCACCGCCGCACCCTGGCGCGACATCAGCTTTTGCTCAAGCTCCCTCGCCAGACCTTCCGTCTCAGTGGAAAAAGCCTGCTTTTCTTCCTCGGCCTTTGCCGCGGCCTGTGCCTTTTTACTGTCCAGCTCAGCACGGCATTCCGTTATAGTCTTTTCCATGTCTTCGTCCGCCTTAACGCTCGCGTCCGAAACGATCCTCGCCGCTTCCTCCTGTGCTTTAAGGGTAAGCTCCATAGAACTGTTTTCAGCTTCTTTTATTGTGTCCAGAGCCTGTTTTGCCATCCAATCACCTCCACACCGCTTATACGGCAGCAAATATAATTATGCTTATATATACACAATATACACTTTCAAAAAACAAATGCAATTTTTACCAAAATCAATATAGGACTTCGAAACCAATACATAGCCGCTCCATTATACTCTCCCGCATGCTGCCACCTAATTGCCGCTTGACACCACAGTACCGCATCCCAAGTATGCATTAGCTAATTCATATTTTATTAATAATTATATTAAATCATAATAGATTCTCAATGTCAACGGTAGGAAAAATAATACATTTTTGTCTAAATAGCCACATTTGACATTATTTTTGGGCTCTATACTAAAGATTGGGGTAGGAAGAAAAAAGAAGAAGCAAAGTG
>CAYXFB010000087.1:0-9085 GCA_964464145.1 uncultured Christensenella sp. | reverse complement strand
AATACTGCACCACCAAAATATTTATACCATATTTTGGTACTATTGAAAAGCCCGCGTACAAACTTTCACAAAGCCCGGCTTTTCATAAATATGTACCCGTCACTCCTCGGGAGGCGCTTCCTCCTCCTCCGCTTGGACTACGGCGTCTTCCTCCGCGTATTCGCCCACCTTGTGGTTTTTGTATATCTTCTGGCGAATCTCGTCCAGCACCTCTGGGTTTTCCATGAGATACTTGCGCGCGTTGTCCCTGCCCTGCCCGATGTGCTCGCCCTTATATGAAAACCACGAGCCGGACTTGGATATTATGTTGAGGTCTGTGGCCATATTAAGTATGCTGGCCGTCATGCTTATGCCCTCGCCGTAATATATCTCCACCTCGGCCGTCTTGAAGGGCGGAGCCACCTTGTTTTTCACGACCTTTATCTTGGTCTGGTTGCCCACCACGGCCTCGCCCACCTTTATCTGACCGGTGCGGCGTATATCCAGCCTTACGGTGGCGTAAAACTTGAGCGCGCGCCCGCCCGAGGTGGTCTCCGGGCTGCCGAACATAACGCCCACCTTCTCGCGCAGCTGGTTTATGAACACGGCGATCGTGCCCGTCTTGCTTATAACGCCCGCCAGCTTCCTCAAGGCCTTGCTCATCAGCCTCGCCTGCAGACCCACCTGCGATTCGCTCATGAGCCCGTCTATCTCCGCCTTGGGCACCAGCGCCGCCACGGAGTCTATTATTATTATATCCAGCGCGCCGGAGGACACCAGCGCCTCCACTATCTCAAGCGCTTCCTCGCCCGTGCCCGGCTGAGATACATATAGATTCTCTATATCCACGCCCAGCGCCTTGGCGTATGATGGGTCAAGCGCGTGCTCCACGTCCACGAAGGCCGCCGCGCCGCCCAGCTTTTGCGCCTCGGCTATCATGTGCAGCGCCAGCGTGGTCTTACCCGAAGACTCCGGGCCGTATATCTCCACTATCCTGCCGCGCGGTACACCGCCCACGCCCAGCGCTATATCAAGCTCCAAGCAGCCGGTGGATATAACGGATATCTCCATATTCCGAGCCGCCTCGCCCAGCTTCATAACGGCGCCCTTGCCATATTTTTTGTCTATCTGCGCCAGCGCGTTTTCCAGCGCTTTCAGCTTTGCGGGTTCCTTTTCCGTCGCTTTCAGCTTTGCAGGTTCTTTTTCCATCGATTTTTTCCCTTTCTTTTGCCGCATACAGTACGCGGCCGCTTAATCCTTTAGCAGTTTGCCGTTTCTCACAAAATATTCTATGCATGAATAGATGGAAAGCGCCACGCTTACCCATATAAGCACCTGCCCTATATCAACCGGCGAGCCCACGAAGGGCCAGCCTTCCAGCAGCAGCAATATTATTGCCACGAACTGAACCACCGTCTTTAGCTTGCCGGATTTATCCGCCGCTATCACAACGCCCTTGGCCGCGGCCGAAGCCCGCAGACCGCTTATTATGAATTCGCGTGCCACCAGCACCAGCACTATGAGGTAGCCTATCTTTCCCCAGGCCATCAGCACCAGCAGCGCCGCCAGCACCAGCAGCTTGTCCGCCACCGGGTCCCACAGCTTGCCAAAGTTTGATACCTGATCGAATTTTCGCGCCAGATATCCGTCCAGCCAGTCCGTTATTGCCGCCGCTATGAATATTATAGCAGCCCATATATTCCAATTCGGTATACCCAGAGCAAAAAATATCACAAATACGGGTATCAGCACGATCCTCATCAGCGTCAGTATATTTGGGGCGTTCCATGTCATATCAGCTTATTCCCCGCTTTCCGGCTCATATTCGCCTACGCAATCATAATTGTACGCGTCGGTTATCTTTATGTTGTAATACTCTCCCGGCGTGAGCGGCGTTTTTGAGTTTATGAAAACCTTGCCGTCCACATCGGGCGCTTGGGCATAGCAGCGTCCGTACGGTCTGCCGCTGTATTCGTCGTGACCCTCCACCAGCACCTCCAGCGTCTTGCCTACGCGCGCGCGGTTTTTGGCGAGCGATATGGGTGCCTGCATATTCAGCACGGCGTCCCGCCGGAATTCCATCTCCGTCTCGTCCACCTGCCCGCCCAGCTTGGCGGCCGGCGTACCCTCCTCGCAGGAGTATGTGAAAACGCCCAAATGGTCGAAAGCCATATCCTTCATGTGCTTTGTTATGGTGGAGATGTTCAGCCGAGATTCGCCCGGGAAGCCCACTATTATTGTGGTACGTATAACAAAATCCGGCGAAGCGGCATGTATCTTCTCTATAACGGCTGTGGATGTCTCGCAGGTGTTGCGCCTGTTCATGGCCTTCAATATATCGTTATCCAGATGCTGCAAGGGTATGTCCACATATTTTACTATATTATCGTGCTTCAGCATTACCGCCAGCAGCTCGTCGTTTATGCCGTCCGGGTAGCTGTATAGCACGCGCAGCCACTTCACGCCCTCTATGCCCGCCGCCCTGTCCATCAATTCAGCCAGGGCAGGCTTGCCGTATATATCGTTTCCGTAATTCGTGGTATCCTGCGCCACCAGTATTATTTCAGAATAGCCGTCCGCCGTGAGCGCGGCTATCTCCTCCAGTATGCTGTCCATATCGCGGCTCTGGTAGCCTCCGCGAATCTGGGGTATAACGCAATAGTTGCAATTGTTGTCGCAGCCCTCGGCTATTTTCACGTAGGCTGTTGGCTTTTGCGTTGTAACGATGCGCTTTTTAAAATCCTGCGCCACGTCTATGGGCGGGTAATCGTTCATTTTCTTTCCGTCCAGCACCGTTTTTACGGCCGCCGCGATGTCCTTATAGGCCGCGACCCCCAAAAAGCAGTCCACGCGCGGCAGCAGCTCTTTGAGCTCGTCCTGATAGCGCTGCGTTAGGCAGCCCGTAACTATTATGCCCTTGAGGTGGCCGAACTTCTTTTGCTGCTCCGCCTCCAGCACGGTATCAATAGATTCCTCCTTGGCGTCGCTCACGAAGGCGCAGGTGTTTATAAGCGCTATATCCGCCTTTTCCATATCCTGCACAAATTCGTAACCCTCCTCCGCCAGAATCCCCAGCATGACCTCTGTATCCACACGGTTTTTTGCACACCCCAGCGAAATTACCCCAATTTTTACAGCCATAACACACTCTCCATTAATAGTAAAAAAGCCCCGGCAAACGCTTATTTAAGCGTCCGCACTATAGTTCCTCTTCGTCCTGCCCCGCCGCCTGCATTTCGCGCAGCGTTTCTCTGCTTATCAAAACCTGCCTGGGCTTGCTGCCGTCCGCAGGCGATACTATGTTGTGTTCCTCAAGCTGATCTATGAGCCGCGCGGCGCGCGCGTAGCCCAGCCTCAGCCGCCTTTGCAGCATGGATGTGGAGGCCTGTTCGTACTCCACCACCAGCTCCACCGCCTTCATGAAAAGCTCGTCCGTCTCCGCCTGTCCGGCAATTGTATCTGCCGATTCCTTCGCAATGCCCTCCATCACCCTTTCGTCGTAACGCACATCCGTGCGCTCCTTCAAAAACTCAGTAACGGCCTCCACCTCTTTGTCCGAAATGAAGCAGCCCTGCAAACGAACCGGCTTGGGCAGACCGGTGGGGTAAAACAGCATATCGCCCTGACCCACCAGCTTTTCTGCGCCCTGCATATCCAGTATGGTGCGCGAATCTATTTGAGAGGAAACCGCGAAGGCTATCCTCGAAGGTATGTTCGCCTTTATAATGCCCGTTATAACATCCACAGACGGGCGCTGCGTGGCTATAACAAGGTGTATGCCCGAAGCGCGACCCAGCTGCGCTATGCGGCAGATAGCGTCCTCCACCTCGCCGGGCGCCACCATCATAAGGTCGGCCAGCTCGTCCACTATCACAAGTATCTGCGGCAGCTTTTTTTCGCCCTCCGCCATGATGACCTCGTTGTACTTGGCAAGATCCTTCGCGCCCTTCTTGGCAAACATGCGGTAGCGCATGGTCATCTCGTTTACCGCCCAGTTTATGGCGGAGGAAGCTTTCTTCGGCTCCGTCACCACGGGCACCAGCAGGTGGGGTATGCTGTTGTAAGCGTTCAGCTCCACCACCTTGGGGTCTATCATTATCATCTTCACATCCTCGGGTGAAGAGTGATACAGTATGCTTATTATCAGCGAATTTATGCACACGCTCTTGCCCGCGCCCGTAGCGCCCGCTATTAGCACGTGGGGCATCTTGGCAATGTCCGCGTAAACGTTGCCGCCCGCGATGTCCTTTCCCAAGGCGAAAGCAATGGGGCTTTTCAAATTGCGAAAATCCTCGGTGGCCAGCAGCTCTCGCAGACCCACGAAGGCGCGCTGATTGTTTGGTATCTCTATGCCCACCACCGGCTTTCCGGGCACGGGTGCCTCTATGCGCACATCCCGCGCCGAAAGATTCATGGCTATATCGTCCGAAAGGTTCACGATCTTGCTCACCTTCACGCCCGCCGCCGGCTGCACCTCGTAGCGCGTCACCACCGGCCCGTGGCTAACGTTCACCACCTTGGCGTTAACGTTGAAGCTCTCGAGGGTGCGTTCCAGTATGTCCACATTTTTGCGCATATCCGCCGCCGAGCTCTTAGCGCTCTTGGGCGGCGCGGACAGCAGATTGAGCGGCGGCCTCACGTATGGCTTTTCGGCCTGCGGCGCGTCCGTCTGCACTGCTATGGGCTGGGTGCGCTCACGCGCGGGTGGCGGCTCCTCCATTTCGTCCTCTGTGTCAATATTCACCGAAACCGGCTCCAGCGTGTGCTCTGAAAGGTCTATCCTGCGCTTGCCGCGCGCGGAGGGTTTCGCCTCGTCCTCAAATTCTATGTCCGTACCCGCAAACACCTCGCGGTAGGGTTCGGGATCGTAATCTATCTCGGCGTCCCGTTCCTCGCCCTTGTGCTGCAGCTCCTCTATCTTTTGGTGCACCGAATTATCAAATGAACGTATGCGCAGATCGAACTGGTTTTCGCGCTCCCGCTCCACCTTTTGTATTTCCTCCTGCTCCAGGCTCTCAACATACAGCCTGCGCTGCTCGCGCTTTTCCTCCGCGCGGGTGCGGTAACCGTCGTAGCTGGTCTTTACCACCTTGCCTATGTCCTTGCTTATCTTCTTTATGGAAAGGTTTGTGAGCAGTATGAGGCAAACCGTCAGCCCCACTATGGAAACTATGTAGCTGCCGCCCACGCGCAAAAATCTGTACGTCCAGTATACCAGCAGCGAGCCTATAGCCCCGCCGCCCGTCATATCCGTCTTGCCTATCTCGTAGGAGCGAGCTATAAACTCTCCCCACTCGCTCTTGCCGCCGTACGCAAGCTCCGTCACGCTTATGTGCGCAATGGAGAATATGAAGAAGAGCACCAGACCCATGAGCACCAGCTTGCCCGCGTTGGCATTCTTTTTACGCGCCGCTATGAACAGCACGCCCACCGCGCCCAAGAGTATGGGTACTATATATCCCAGCACACCGCACAGCCCGAAAATAAAATCCTTTATAAGGTTGCCAAAAACACTGTCTATATTGAAATAGACCGTTATGGCTGCAAAGGCCGCTATGCCAATAACCACTATGCCAATTATTTCATTCCGCTTGCTGTCCGACTTCTTTTTCTTTCGCGCCATAAAACTCCCCGGCTCACAATAAAATCACCACATACCAGTATATCACAAACAGAGCGGTTTTAAAATATACCACCCCGGCAAAAAACGTCGCTTCAATCCAGTTCGTAGCCCTTCTTTTCCGAAAGCCCGTATTGGCGGTCAAAATTCTCCTTGTTTTTCTCCATATACAAAGCAAAAAGCTCGTTTGCGTCCATGCCCGTCTTTATGCACATGCTCACGAAAAAGTGCAATATATCCACAAGCTCGCCCTTTACCGCGCCAACGTCTGTGGGCCTTTGGTTTTTCCACCATTTAAACTGCACCTCGTCTATAAGCTCGGCCAGCTCAGACATCATGGCAAGCGTTTCCTTTTGTATCCATTCCTCCATAGTGAAGGAAAGGCCGCGCTTTTCGATTATTTCGCTGTCAAACCTGTTCTGGTATTCGAATATGCGCTCCAGCTTATCCATTGGTCACCGCCCGCAGCGCGTTTTTGTCGGCAAGCTTGCCCACGTATGTTGCCGTCACGTCGTCCGGCTTTATTATTTCGTCTATAACGCGCGCCACATCATCCATAGTCACCGCGCTCACCATCTCTATTATTTCCTCATCCGAATACACGGTGTCCGTCAAAAGCGCCGATTTTCCTATGGCGTTCATCTTGGACGACGTGCTTTCCAGCGAGAGTATGAGGTTGCCCTTGAGCTGCTCCTTGCTCTGCAAAAATTCGTCCTTCGTTATGCCGTGCGCCTTAACGTTTCTAAGCTCCTCCACCATCAGCGCGGCCACCTTTTCGGCGTTTTGCGCCATCGTGCCCGCGTAAAGCGAATACATTCCCGTATCGCTGTACATCACCGGGTGCGAGTATACGGAGTAGGCCATTCCCATCTCCTCGCGTATCTTCTGGAACAGACGAGAGCTCATAGACCCGCCTATCACGTTGTTCAGCACGTATATGGGGTAGCGCATACCGCTTTTCATGCTGTATGAGGGCAGCGCCATGCAGATATGCATCTGCTCCACGTCCTTTTCAATGCAGTCGAAGCCTTTACCCGCTTTGAATGCGGAGCAATCAACCGCGCCGGGCGCGCTCTTGTCCGCATGCTTCACCTTCACGTATTTATTCAGCGCGTCGCGCAATCTTGCCTCATCAAAATTTCCGGCAACGGATATAATCATATTTTCGGCCGTGTAGTGCTTGTCCATATAGGCCACGAGGTCTTTGCGGCTATATCCCTTGATATTTTCTGGCGGGCCGAGAATCGTTTTATCAAGCGGGCAGCCCTTGAAGAAGGTGCTTGCTATGAGGTCCATAGCCACATCCTCCGGGTCGTCATTGTTCATGGCTATCTCTTCCAGTATGACGCCGCGCTCCTTGTTTAGCTCGCCCTCATCAAGCTGGGCGTTACAAAAGAGGTCGGCCAATATTTCTATGCCCTCCTCCAGCTTTTCGTCTATCGTTTTTATGTAATAGCAGGTCAGCTCCTTGGAGGTAAAAGCGTTCATCTGCCCGCCAATATTGTCCACATCAACGGCTATCTGCTTAGCCGTGCGCTTTTCCGTACCCTTGAACAGCATATGCTCTATAAAGTGCGAAAGCCCGTTTTCGGCCGCGCTCTCCGTCACCGAGCCTGCGCGCACCCACATGCCCACCGTTACCGAGTGGAAATTGGGCAGCTTTTCGGCTATGAGATTTATGTTGCTTGCCAGTTTTTCTCTTATAAACATTTTTTGTTTCCCGCCCTTTCTGCAATGTTTTCGTTTCTAAAGAAAGCCGGTAAAGCTTGCTTCACCGGCTTTGTCCATCATTTTTTCAAAGACTTTATTAGTCGTTCTTCTTTTCTGGTATCAGCCCCTTGTGCGTTAGGTTTATCCTACCCTGCTTGTCTATCTCTACAACCTTCACAAGCAGCTCGTCGCCTATATCGCACACATCCTCCACCTTTTTAACGTATTCGTTTGAAAGGTTGGATATGCGGCACATGCCCTCCTTGCCGGGAGCCAGCTCCACGAAAGCGCCGAAGTTCATTATGCGCGTTACCTTGCCCAGATACAGGTCGCCCACCTTAACGTCCTTCACTATATTTTCAATTATAGTGCGCGCCTTGTCGGAAGCCTCCTGATCGGCCGTGAGTATAGATACCCTGCCGTCGTCCTCTATGTCTATCTTCACGCCGGTCTCTTCGATTATCTTATTTATAACCTTTCCGCCCGCTCCAATAACCTCTCTTATTTTATCGGGATCGATGGAGAACTGTATTATCTTGGGCGCGTAGGGCGAGAGCTCGGCTCTTGGCGCGGAAAGCACCTCGTTCATCTTACCAAGGATATGCAGCCTGCCTGTAAGCGCCTGTGCCAGCGCGCGCTCCAGTATCTCCCTGTCTATACCCTTTATTTTTATGTCCATCTGAATGGCCGTGATACCCTTTGCGGTACCCGCCACTTTAAAGTCCATATCGCCGAGAAAATCCTCCAGCCCCTGTATGTCCGTAAGCACGACCACCTTGCCGTCCTGCTTTATGAGACCCATAGCGCAGCCCGCAACAGGCGCCTTTATGGGCACACCCGCGTCCATCAGCGCAAGGCAGCTTGAGCAAACGCTGGCCTGCGAGGTGGAACCGTTGGAGCTTATTACCTCTGATACGGAGCGTATGGCGTAGGGGAATTCCTCCTCGGAGGGCAGCACCGGCTCCAGCGCGCGCTCTGCAAGTGCGCCGTGGCCTATCTCGCGCCTGGAGGTGGAACGCATCATCTTGGCTTCACCCGTTGAGTACGGCGGCATGTTGTAATGGTGCATATAGCGCTTGAAGGTGTCCTCCGAAACGCCGTCCAGATTCTGGCCTTCGCGCATAGAGCCCAGCGTTACGAAGTTCATCGCCTGAGTTTCTCCGCGTGTGAATACCGCGCTGCCGTGCGTGCGGGCAAACATGCCCACCTCGCACCATATCGGGCGTATATCCTCATATTTTCTGCCGTCCGGACGGGTCTCCTTGTTCACTATCTTGTCGCGAACAACTTCCTTCATCATGGCGTACAGTATATTGCCCACATGAACGGCACTGTCCGGGTAAATCTCGGCAAAGTGCTCCTTCGTTTCCTTTTTGACCTGTTCCTCGCGCGCTTCACGCTCTTTGCGCTCAAATGTGTCCACGCTCCAGATAACCTTATCCATAGCGTATTCGCGCACGGCAGCCTCTATCTCTTCGGGAACCTTGTATAGGTCTACCTCTTTTTCCGGCTTGCCTATCTCCGCCTTTATTCCCTCTATAAATTCGCATATGCGCTTTATTTCCTCGTGGGCGTAAAGTATGGCGTCCAGCATTTCCTGCTCTGTTATTTCGCTAGCGCCCGCCTCAACCATCATTACGGCATCTTTCGTGCCCGAAACCGTGAGGTTCAGCCTGCTCTTTTCACGCTGCGCAGAGTCGGGGTTTATTATATATTCTCCGTCAACAAAACCCACCGCAACAGAACCCGTGGGGCCGGCAAAGGGTATGCCGGATA
>CAYXFB010000086.1:0-9120 GCA_964464145.1 uncultured Christensenella sp. | reverse complement strand
TCGGGGTGGGCGTAAACGTTCCCTCGCTTTTGATAAACATACTTGAATCGGCTTATTACATTGGCTTTTTGGCAATGGGTGTAACGTTCGTTATAATCACGGGCGGAATAGACCTCTCCATAGGAACGATCATGACCTGCGGCGCGCTGGTTGGCGGCACGGCATACAGTATGTGGGGCTGGCCAATGGCCGCTTCGCTGGTTCTCATAGTAGTAGTTACCACGTTGTTTGGCTTACTGAACGGTATGCTGGTAGCAAAATTGAAGCTCCCGCCCTTCATAGCAACACTGGGCACGATGATGATCTCTCAGGGGCTTGGCTCCATAATCTGCCAGACGCAGACGCAGCGCTTCCCCACAATGGCCGACCCCGACGGTTGGTTCAAGCAGGTGTTCCTAAAGACGCAGGGCGGATTCCCCACGGGTGTTATATGGCTGGTCGCATTCTTCCTGCTGGCAATGTTCCTGCTCAACAAGACAAAGTTTGGTAAATACACATTTGCCATAGGTTCAAACGAGGAGGCCGCAAGGCTTTCGGGTATAGACACCAGCAAGTGGAAGATGATGATATACGTGGTGAACGCGCTGTTCTGCGGCTTTGCAGGCATATTCTACGCGGCGACCTTCACAACGGTTCTCCCCGGAGGCGGCAACGGCCTCGAGCTGCAGGGCATAGCGGCCGTAGTTATAGGTGGCACATCGCTCGCGGGCGGCGTTGGCTCTATGGCGGGCACCATGATAGGTGTGTTCATAATGGCGGTGCTGAAGAGCGGCCTAATGGCCATAAGCGTTCCGCCGCAATGGCAGACGCTGCTGACAGGCGTGGTTGTTATACTGGCTGTGCTAATGGATATATACAGGCAGAAATCGGCAAGCAAGGTGTAAGCCTTATTACAAAGTGTTTACAGGCAGGCATTGGTCTGTAAAATATATAAGAACAAAAAAAGAATCATTTTAAGGAGGAACAAAATGAAAAACAAACTTATTTCCATTCTGGTAGTAGTTATGGTTTGCGCTCTGGTATTCAGCGCGTGCGCACCGGCTGCTGCTCCCGCTGCTTCCCAGGCTCCGGCCGCTACAGAAGCTCCGGCCGCTCCGGCTTCCGAGGCTCCGGCTCCGGCATCTGAGGCTCCGGCCGCTCCGGCTGAATCCGCTCCCGCTTCCGAGGCTCCCGTAACATCTGAAGCTCCGGCTGCCGCTGCTGATAACAGCGCCCTGAACATTCAGGTTATCGCTAAAGCGTTCCAGCATCAGTTCTGGAAGGTTGTTCAGGATGGCTCCAAGGCTGCCGCCGCCGATCTGGGCGTAGGCACGATGGATTTCGTAGGTCCCGAAGGTGAGAGCGCTATAAACACACAGGTTGAGATGATAAACGCCGCTCTGGCGAAGAACCCCAACGCTGTTGCGCTGGCTGCTCTGGATACAAAGTCCGTTACGGCTCAGTTGGAAGACGCTATGAGCAAGGGTATACCGGTAATCGGTTTTGACTCCGGTGTTCCGGATGCTCCCGCTGGTTCCATAGCTGCTACAGCTTCCACAGATAACGAAGCTGCCGCCGCTATAGCCGCTGACGAGATGATGAAGGATCCCACATTCTCCGCTGCTTTGGCTGCTGCTACAGCAGACAGCCCGGTAACAGTTGCCGTAGTTTCTCAAGACGCTACATCCGCTTCCGTTATGGGTCGTACAAAGGGCTTCATAGACGCTATGAAGGCCGCTGCCGAGACTCTGTTCCCGGATCAGGTTGCAGTAACAGGTCATGATCAGTATAAGGCTGACGCTGCTCAGACTCCCGTTGTAAACATACTGGCTCAGGTAGCTCCCACAACGGATGCTGCCGATCTCAAGAATGCCGCTCAGGCTGCTATTGATACAAAGGGCGTTATAGGTGTGTTCTGCTCCAATGAGGGTACTGTTACAGGTCTGCTGAACGCCACAAACGACGGCGCTGACCTCGACAAAACAAACGGCAAGTACAAGGATATCACCGTTGCCGGTTTCGATGCTGGTGCTACCCAGAAGGCCGCCGTTAGAAATGGCTGGTTCCTGGGCTCCGTAACACAGGATCCCTACCAGATAGGCTACAAGGCTGTTGAGCTGGCTGTTGCCGCCGCGAACGGCGAGACCGTTGCCGACGTTGACACGGGCGCTAAGTGGTACACTGCCGCGAACATAGACGCTGACGATATAAAAGACCTCGTTTACGATTGATTTGAAAAAAGAAGTGATGAGTGAGGCGGGCATATTGCCCGTCTCATTTATTAAGCAAAAACTATACTCAAAAATGATCCTGTAATAATACAGTTAATACCATTAAACGGCAGATAATAAGATTCTATATAAAAATATGAAAGTTGCATATAGAAATAGTATAAATGATTTGGGATGGCGCACAATGCTCAGCATTTGTGATAGAATAAATATATCGCTATAAAAAATTAAATAACTAGGAGGCAAGTAATGAAAATTGGTATCAGGCCGACAATAGACGGCAGGGAAAAAGGTATACGCGAAAGCCTTGAAGAGCAGACCATGGGTATGGCCAGGGCAGCAAAAGAGCTTATAGAGTCCAATGTGAAAGACCGTGATGGAAATCCGGTGGAATGTGTGATTGCGGACAGTACTATAGGCGGTTTTAGAGAAGCGGCGGCCTGCACTGAAAAATTTGCCAGAGAGGGTGTTTGCGCAACGCTGACAGTTACGCCCTGCTGGTGCTATGGCAGCGAGACCATGGATATGGACAGGAGCACGCCCAAGGCCATTTGGGGCTTTAACGGAACGGAGCGTCCGGGCGCGGTTTATTTGGCGGCTGTGCTGGCTGCGCACGCGCAAAAGGGCATACCGGCCTTCTCCATATACGGTCATGACGTGCAGGACGCCAGCAATATGGTGATACCGGATGATGTTCGTGAAAAAATACTTCGCTTTGCGCGCGGCGCGGTTGCCGTGGGCGCGATGAAAGACAAGGCGTATCTCTCTGTGGGCAATGTTTCCATGGGTATCGCGGGTAGCATAGTTGACCCCAGCTTCTTTGAAAAGTATTTGGGAATGCGCTGCGAATACAAGGATATGAGCGAAATAATACGCCGTGTAAACAACGGCATATATGACGAGGAAGAGTTTAAACGCGCCTACGAGTGGACGCGTCAAAACTGCAAGGAAAATGCGGACGTATACAACGGCGATAAAGGTAAAACACGCGAGCAGCTGGATGGAGACTGGGCGTATTGCGTTAAAATGGCGCTCATAATGCGCGACATGATGGAAGGAAACGATAAACTGCGGGAAATAGGCTGGAACGAAGAGGGCAACGGCAACAATGCCATAGCCGCAGGCTTCCAGGGACAGCGCCAGTGGACGGATTTCATGCCCAACGGCGACTTTATGGAGGCAATGCTCTGCTCTTCGTTCGATTGGAACGGCGTGCGACGCCCCTACGTTGTGGCCACGGAAAACGACTGCATGAACGGCATTTCCATGCTGTTTGGTCATCTTTTGACAAACACATCGCCCATGTTCAGCGACGTGCGCACATATTGGAGCCCGGACGCCGTGAAGCGCGTTACCGGCCAGCAGCTTTCAGGCTATGCCCAAAACGGCATAATCCACCTCATAAACTCGGGCGCTACCACTCTGGACGCTACAGGCCAGCAGGAGATAGACGGACAGCCTGCCATGAAGCCTTACTGGGAGATCAGTCAGGAGGAGGCGCAAAAGTGCCTCGACAATACAACATGGACGCCCGGCAACCTCGGATACTTCCGCGGCGGCGGTTTCTCCAGCACATTCCGCACGAGGGGCGGTATGCCGCTCACGATGGTTCGCATGAATCTGGTGGATGGCCTGGGTCCGGTGCTGCAAATAGCTGAAGGCTACACCTGCGACATAGGCGACGAAGCCGCGCGCATACTGGAAGACCGCACCGATCCGGGCTGGCCCTCCACATGGTTCGCGCCCAACCTCACCGGCCACGGCGCTTTCACAGACGTTTACAGCGTGATGGCAAACTGGGGGGCAAACCACGGCGCCAGCGTATACGGCCACGTGGGAGCGGAGTTCATAACGTTGGCCGCTATGCTGCGCATACCCGTGAGCATGCACAACGTGCCCAGAGAAAAAGTGTTCCGCCCGAGCGCATGGAACGCCTTTGGCACAGAGCAGCAGGAGAGCGCGGACTACAGAGCCTGCGAAAATTACGGTCCGCTGTATAAATAATTAGTATTAGCAAACAGAGGCTGGATTCTTCTGATCTAATATCTCCAAATGAAAAATACCTGTTCCGCAATGGAACGGGTATTTTGTTTGGTTAAGGGAGCACATAAAAATTTTGAAAATTATGTTGACAAAAGTGAAAATACGTGATATTTTTAAATAAATCTTGCAAACGTTTGCAAAGAAATCCGGTGGCGTCCATGGCAAATTCGAACACACTAAAATACATAGCGCAAAAGCTGAATTTGTCTGTGTCCACTGTGTCACGCGCGGTAAACAATAAATCTACGGTAAATGAAAAGACGCGGGCGAGGGTGCTTGAGGCGCTCAAAGAATACAATTACGTTCCAAACGAGGTAGCGCGTTCCCTCCAGGCAAAATCCACCAAAACTATAGGCGTTATAATACCCGATCTGAGTGAAGTTTTTTTCGGGCAGATAATAAAGGGTATAGACGCTGTGGTTTCGCCCAAAGGCTATTCCATAATAGTGGCGGATTCGGCGGAGAGCCGCGAAAAGGAAGAAAAATATCTGGATATGCTCTTCCAAAAGAGGGTGGACGCACTTGTGCTGGCCACCGTAATGCTGAAAAATAAAAAGGTACAGCGCTTTTTGGCGCATGATATACCCGTAGTTTTTATAGACAACCTGCCCGAGATAGACCAGAGCATAGACGCCGTAATGATAGACAATGTGAAGGCCAGCAAAATGGCCGTGAACCACCTTATGTCTTTGGGGCACAGGGACATAGCCGTAATAATAGGCTCCATTGAGGAAACCACGGGTTATGACCGCCTATACGGCTACAAGAGCGCGCTTTTGGAGGCGGGCATAGAAATAAACGAAAATCTCATAGAATATGGCAATTATAAAGAAGACAAGGGCTTCAAGTGTATGGAGCGGCTTGTTGAGAGGAGGGCGCAAAACCCTTTTACAGCGGTGTATGTGACCTCTGAAATGATGACGTTCGGCGCAACAAAGGCGCTGAAAAAAGCCGGCCTGCGCATACCGGGCGATATTTCCCTAATAGGCTTCGACGTGCACGACAAAACAGGTCTCGTTTCTCCCGAAATAAGCACTATACGCCAGCCGGAGCACATGATAGGCAAGCAGGCGGGCGAGCTGCTTTTAAAAAGACTCCAAGATACTCAGGACAAAAACAAAGCTGTGGGGCAGAGAATATTGCTCGACCCATATTTGGAACCCAAGCAAAGCTGCAAAAAAATCTCAAGATAAAAAAATACGCACTATTTAGAATTAAAGTTAAATCGTACCCAAAATTGCAAACGTTTGCAAAGATGTAAACACGCCACAATGAATAAATTTATATATGTTGCAAAGGAGTGGAGCGGATGTCGAGTATAGTTTTGGAAATGACAAAAATAACAAAGACCTTTCCCGGTGTGGTTGCACTAAAGGATGTTAATTTGAAAGTTGCTGGCGGCGAAGTCCATGCGCTTGTTGGTGAAAACGGCGCGGGCAAATCTACATTGATGAAAATATTAAACGGTGTACACCCAGCAAATTCGGGCAACATATTTTTAGAGGGTCAGCAGGTACACTTTAACGATGTTTTGGATGCACAGGAAAAAGGAATCAGCATTATTTTTCAAGAATTTAACCTGGTAAATACATTATCTGTTGCAGAAAATATCTTTTTGGGAAGGTTTAACGGTAGTTGGAAAAAAATTAAACGTGATGCGCAAGAATTAATTTACTCTCTCGGGTTTGACTTTGATGTAAACCGCATTGTGGGAACACTATCAACGGCGGAAAAACAGCTTGTAGAAATAGCTAAAGCACTTTCATATAAAGCCAAGATAATTGTAATGGATGAGCCTACATCCAGCCTAACAAAAAAAGAAACGGGAATGTTGTTTAAAATAATAGAAAAACTGAAAAAAGACAATATAACAACCATATATATATCGCACAAATTAGAAGAAGTTTTTTCTATATGCGATACAGTAACGGTGCTTAGAGATGGTAGCACTATATTGGTAAGTCCGGTAGCGGATATTACGCGGGATAAAATTATAGAAGCAATGGTCGGCCGCAATATGGACATGGAATTTCCGCACAGGCA
This sequence comes from uncultured Christensenella sp., assembly GCA_964464145.1. Taxonomy (GTDB): domain Bacteria; phylum Bacillota; class Clostridia; order Christensenellales; family Christensenellaceae; genus UBA5399. The sequence continues at coordinate 2,824 of CAYXFB010000086.1, read as the reverse complement.
GCCTAACTTGGGCGATGTTGTGTTAAGTGCTACACAGCTCAGCAGAAAACGTTTGGTTGAAGGGATTAGCTTTGACCTGAGGCGTGGGGAGGTTCTAGGAATATCTGGTTTGGTGGGAGCAGGACGTACAGAGTTGGCGGAAATGATATTTGGCGCGGCGCGAATAGACGGCGGTACACTAATGGTAAATGGTAAGCAGGCAATTTTTTCGTCCACGCAAGATGCCATTAAGAACTCCGTTGGCATGGTAACGGAAGACCGAAAGGAAACCGGGCTGGTTTTGGAGTTTTCCATAAAGGACAATATAACTATAACAAATTTAACCAAAGTAATGAAAAACGGTTTGCTAAACAACAAAAAAGAAATAGATGCAGCGAACACATATATAGAAAAACTGGGCATAAAAACGCCATCATATAAGCAAAAGCTAAACAATCTTTCAGGTGGAAACCAGCAAAAGGTTGTTTTGGCAAAGTGGCTGTTCTCCAATGTGGATATATTAATATTGGACGAACCAACGCGGGGTATAGATGTGGGCACTAAGTATGACATATATTGCCTTATCAATAAACTGGTAAGCATGGGGAAATCTATAATAATGATTTCTTCAGAACTGCCAGAAATACTGGGCATGAGTGACAGAATTATGGTAATGCACAATGGAAGGGCAAAAGCTATATTGGATAACAAGGACTTAAGCGCGGAAGATATAATGCGTTTAGCTGTTGATTGAAGGAGATATTTAGATATGGAAGAAAGAAAATCACTTCAAAAACAATTCGTTGGAAACAATAAAATTATAAGATTGCTGCGTAGCTACGGTATATTACTTGTTATGATGGCAATAATTATTGTTACGGGAATAATAGAGCAAAACTTTTTCACATTAGATAATTTTTTAAATATACTTAGGCAAGTTTCCGTTATTGGAATAATTTCCTGTGGAATGTGTTTTGTAATAATATCGGGTGCGTTCGATCTCTCTGTGGGATCGGTCGCTTCGCTTGCCGGAGTTGTTGCAATTATAACAATAAACAACGGCGGCAGCGAAATTTTGGCGCTTTTGCTGGCGCTGTTGATTGGTGTGGGCATAGGTATGCTGAACGGTGCCTTAATTTCCATTATAAACGGCGGTATGGGTGAAGCATTTATAGTGACGTTTGGAACTATGACAGTGGCTTCTAGTCTTGCTATGATAGCCTCTAACGGGCTTTTTATAGCAGGACGAATACCAGATGGTTTTTACAAAACTATTGGGCAGGGCTTTTGGCCAATAATAATATTTTTGGCTATAGCAATGGTTATGCAATTTGTGCTCACGAAAACCGCATTTGGTAGAAAGCTTTGCTTTGTGGGCGGAAACATAAACGCAGCTCGCATGGCGGGTGTTAGAGTAAAAGCAAATCGCTTGGCATATTTTTCCATATCTGGTATGCTTGCAGGTTTAGCAGGAGTAATATTATCCTCGCGTGTTACGTCTGCCGCACCCGCTGCGGGTGTGGGGTTTGAGCTGGATGCCATTGCAGCGGTTGTAGTAGGCGGCACCAGCATGGCAGGCGGAAAGGGCAGTATTGTTAAAACCGTTTTAGGCGTAATAGTAATAGGCGTGCTTGGCAATGCCCTAAATATTCTCAATATAACCGCATACCCGCAAATGATGGTAAAGGGTGCAATTATTATACTGGCGGTAATACTGGATTCTTGGAACATCAGAGCAAACGAGAAGGAGATTGCAAATGAAACAGGCAAGTAGTATAAATATTATGCAAAAACAAAAAGTAAGCAACTTGATTTCAAAAAATGCGGTGCTAATAATGCTGGTTTCGTTTGTAATAATAATGTGTATTACAAAGTCCAGTTTTCGCACCGCAGATAATATGCTGAATATTTTATCTGAATTCACGGTATATGGCATAACTGCACTGGCAATGACGATTGCAATAATATGCGGAGAATTTGATCTTTCTGCTTCATCCGTATTTGCCTGGTCGACCGTATTGTTTGTTTCCATGACAAACCAAGTTGGGCCGTTTCCGGCGTTGCTTATAACAATAGCAAGTGGCATAGCGATTGGTCTACTGAATGGCTTTTTGGTAGGGAAAGTTCGCATTTCCGCTTTTGTGGTAACGCTTGGCACAATGACCATTGTAAAAGGATTGGTGTTTTCATATACGGAGGGGAGGCCAATAAATACGCAAGATCCGGCTATTCAAGCTTTGAGGGATTTTCACATAGGTGGTATAACGATAACTCCCATAATTTTCATAGTATGTTTTGTACTGTTTTTCCTGATAATGAGGTATACAAAATTTGGCAGAAACATATACGCTACGGGCGGGAATTACAATGTTGCCAAACTATCCGGCATAAACGTAACTTTTTATAAAATGATAATTTTTGTAATGTTGGGAATATGCGCCGCTATATCAGCAATATTGTTTTGTGTGCGCATTGGCGCAGGGTCTGCTCTATATGGGCAGGATTTATCATTGTACTGCGTATCCGCCACGGTTATTGGCGGAACCAGCTTAGCGGGCGGCAGTGGAGGCGTGGTACGCACGCTTGTTGGTCTGCTCGTTATGTCTGTATTATTTAACGCGCTTACATTGCTTGGCGTACAAGGTTTCTATACGTCTCTTATACGCGGCGTTGTACTAATAACCGTAATAGTAATAGATGCGCTAATAAAAAAAACTTTTTAGGCTTTTTTGCCTAATAAATATTGGAGAGTGCGCAAATGGCCACACCCATGACGTACTTATCCGTTAATGGCTCTGTAAAGTTAAAATGAAAAACTACAAGCCGTAGTCATAGAAATGCTTCA
>CAYXFB010000085.1:5918-9215 GCA_964464145.1 uncultured Christensenella sp. | reverse complement strand
GAGCGTGTCATAGAAAAGTAAAAAAACCGTTGATTTGCTATTTATTGTAAAATATATGCGCAAATCGGCGGTTTTTTCTATTTTGCGCGTTAATTTTTTCTATTTTGCGCGTTAGGCTACAATGACTACGGCTTGTAGTTTTTCATTTTAACTTTACAGAGCCCAAATAAATTACACTCATCTTTCTTGAAATGCTCGCCACATTCGTTGGATTAGAACCCCTTTTTGTCCTTCTATACCCATGATCCCTCCAGCGATACCAAATGCAACTTAGAAAACCAGCGCTCATTTACAACGTCCTTCCGACATTTATCTCAAATCTACTACTTTAACCTTCAACTGTGATGAAATAGAAAACTTAGGATTTTTTTGCGTTTGTCCAGTTAGCGCATCGGCAATAATGTCTAACTGACTATCCTTTACAATACAAACAAGATCGAGAAAATGCCGAGCTCGTGATGCGCCAACATATAAAACCCTACATAATTCATCACCTAAAAAAGTTGACTCGTCAACATCCACCATAATAACCACGGGAGCTTCTAACCCTTTGAATTTCCTTGCAGTTGTGAATAAGATTCCTGATTTGTTGAGTTCATTGTCCAAGTGATATGATCCAATAGAGGAAAGTCCACTTAAACACGATGTGTCTTCTGTCTTTGTCGTCAAGATGACAATATCTTTTTTTGTAATCCCATTATCTGTGTATTGCCTTATCAGCTTTGCTATGCATTCGCATATTTGTTGTGTGTTACTACCTAAGTACATCGATGGCTTGTGACCAATCACTTCACTTCTCATTTTGATCTTTTCGATACCTATTGGACGATATGATGTTGTAGCAATGCTTTTCGTATTTCTGCAATTTGCAAACAACACCAGTCTGCAATCAAAATGGTTTATCCACTCAATATTTTGGCGCTGCTGCACAAGCTGATTCTTATCGTAAAAGATATATAAACTCCCTTCTTGAATCTGGGCAATTGTCAAAAGTAACAAAATGTGTCCATCAAGAAAATCTTGTCCTTCGTCAATGACAATGTGTTTATAATCCCAGTTGAAATCATCAAATGAATTAAGATAGGTAGATATCCAATCATTGCTTCCAGCATCAGATCGTCTCATTTTGCTACAAGACAGTGCGGGAAGATTATAAAAATCAATATTATTGCAGTTTGAATATTTGGTACGCAAATAGTCAAGCAAGAATTTATTAAAACACAAAAACAACACTTTATCATTCTTTGCTAATCTTTTTGCCTTTTCAATAGCAAGCATTGTCTTTCCTGTTCCTGCACCACCTTGAATTGCAGCAACACGCTGTTCATCCAAATAGTCCAATAAAGCACTTTGCTCTTGCGTCATTCTATTAAAAACAAATTCTTGTTCGTTGATATTGCTACTTATGCTTGGAATTGCATTAAAACGAGGCGACAATGCACGAACAACCCATTCCACATCTTCTTGTGTATAATATTTGCGCTCATGCATCCCATAGTAATCGAAAATACGCTCTATGCAATTAGATATTGATGTCATATCCTTTGACGTAATAACTATGTCCGGCGAATAATTTGGAGGGAGATCGCCGATTGACATTTCACCTTCAATTGAAGGAAAGCAAACAGCGGCTTCAACCCAATAAGACTGGATTTTGTCATCATTAGGCGATAACAGATCGACAAATGTAAATTTGCTTCTACTGGCTTGGATAAGAGGATCTTTCATTTGATACTCAGCGCTATTTAAAGAATTTATCTGTGTCCACCTACCGTTACAACACCTAATACCTCCAGACTTCACTTCAATGACCAGCAGACCTCTCTTAGGATGGAAAACCGTAAAGTCAGATTCTCCCCAAGAGACACCGCCAAGAGGGTTTTTCTTGTGCCATTGAATAGAGTGAAACACAATATAATCGTGCGGGAGTGCTTTAAGCGCCGCATACATTTTCTCTTCTCCCAGACTACCATGAAACTCTGCATGCATAACATCGCTGGGAATCATCCTTGCCATAATTGATCACCTCACAAAAGCTTCTGCCAATTCACATGTTTTTACCTCGTCAAGCGGCACACATTTCCAACCATTACTTGCTGCCAATGCCCTGAGCTCTGGCATTTCATCCCCGCTCGTAAGCGCTATTTTTTGTTCTACCCAGACCAAATTTGCATTGATTTCAAACTGCCCCAATATCAGCTTGGCATCGTAGTAATCAGCAACAGGAATATTCGCCGTTTGAAACCTTAGTATTTCATCATTGTCAAACATCATATTGACTTGTTCCCAATCAGGATAGTCTGCTTTCAAATTTTCTCCCACTTGAAGTTGCACCATAAATACTTCATCTTCATAAGAGGCAACCGGCTCACCCTCCGGTGGTAGTAATTGCTTTGGCAGAATCCCCAAAAAGTAGTTTTCTAAGTGCTCCCAAACCTCATCACTCGAAAGATTATTTTGAAAAAGGAATGATAGCATTTCAACCGATTCGCTATGTCTATTGTTTATTAGCTCGAGTAGTTTGTTCCTGTAAGAGTTTGGCTTGTCACGCACCATTTGCATGTTTTTTGTCTCGTTCACATATATATAAAGTTGACTATTTGATCCCCCCAGTGCTTTAAATCGCAGCGCTGCGAAAGATTCAAGTATACCAAGAACAGTGGTTATCTCCTTACAGCGCTTATATGACTGGTCATTGACAATATACATTTTCTGATCTTTAGCATTCTGGCATATGTATTTATATCCCTTATCAATCCAAGCAAAAAACTCTCGAGAAACAGTTAGAAACTGATATGAGATAGTACCATTTTGCAGGGCTCTGGTTTGATACATACGAGCATTCAGCCTACTCGAATACTCTCGTTGATAGACATCCATTGCGGCGAGGGTAACCCCAACAATGCTTTCCGCACGGTATTTACTAATGTTAGCACCTTGTGCCACTTTGTCGACAATCTCTTCTAACGAGAAGTATTTTCCTTGAAAAATGGAAGTGTGTACCACTTCTTTTATGGCTGTAATCGTTTCAGCATACTTTCTCTCGCTGTCATCGCTGAAGAAAAGTTCGACAAGCATTGCTGATACCATATTGTATTGCTGATTTATGTTTATGTTTATTTCATTGTTGCGAGTATAGAGGAGATACTTGAATTTCGGGAAAGACATTGCGCTTTTATATGTCTTCTCCCAAATGTTGCTTAGGTTTACCTCGCATACGTTCTGTTGATGGTGTACCAACTTAATAGCACCAGGGTATTTTTTGCTTAGTTTCTCTTGTTCAAAAGGTGGTATTGC
>CAYXFB010000085.1:0-5818 GCA_964464145.1 uncultured Christensenella sp. | reverse complement strand
CAAAAGGTGGTATTGCGAAATACCCATATGCAAACAGCGGAATTGGTCGCATATAAAATGGCGCAAAACCCCTATTCTCGTAATCTTTTTGTATCAATAACATAGCAGTCTTGACTTTGTTGATTAAATCACTATCATCAGCCAGAGGGCTTTCAAAGATATAACTAAAGCTCTCTGCATCAATCAACATTTCATTTCGCTTTTTTGTCAAGGCATGACCGTTACTTCTATATCTTGTACTTGTATAGATATCGAGCACCTTTTTGATTACTTCAACAAGTTGGTATTTCTGAATTGCAGATAAACCATGCAACCGGTTAATATGCTTAAAGTCGTTGCTCATGTGTTGATATATAGCATGACCCTCAATGCTTTCTTTGCGAGCCGCACGACCAATCTCTTGCATGTAGTCGCACACATTTCCGGTCGGAGCAAAGTGAGATACAATAGAAATATCAGGAATATCAATTCCCATGCCAAACGCCTTAGTTGCCAGCATGATCATTTTTTCACCGCAATGGAATTGTTTAAATCCTTCATCCTTTTCATCGGCAAGCAATTGTCCATGATAGCGAGTAACATAGTTGCTCAAATTTTTGCTGTAACAGTAATCATAAAAGCGATTTATTAATGCTACCGTAGGAAAGTAGATCAATACCTTTTGGTTTCGCATAAGCGCAGTTTTGATCATCGAAATTAAGGCGTCAAATTTGTTTATCTCATACTCGGTTTTATTTCGCCTTACTTCAACTTCACTAATCTCTATTGAAATATTGCTCCTTTTGACATATCCAAGGTAGGTGATTGGATCAATCATATGAAGGCTGTTTAGTGTTTCATGGTACATATCTTCTCTGCCTTCATAAATTGCTGTAGCAGTAAATGTAGCTATGATAAATGGTGAGGGGTCAACATCACGTCGTGTTTGTGCCCTCCGGATTTTTTGAACGTGATCGCCCAAATACCAGTAATCCGGACGAAATTGCTTTCCCCAGGTTGTTACAATATGCGCTTCGTCAACCACAAGCATACCGATTTTTCTCGTTCCAATAAGCTGTTGAATATCACTTCTGCTTAATAAAGATTCAGGAGAAAGATATAATATGTGACATTTTCCTGTAGCGACTTCGTCTAAAATTTCTTGCTTGATAATTGGGGATATATCTGAATTGATTGTTCTTGCAGCATAATAGCCGTTGCGTGATAATGCTTGTACTTGATCATTCATCAGCCCAATCAACGGTGTAATCACCAGTGTGACAAGATTGTACTTCTCGGCAAGATATATAGCAGGCAACTGAAACATCAGAGATTTCCCAGCTCCGGTTGGTGCCGTTACAAAGACATCCTTAAAACTTTTTCCGTCTATGCAACGTTCTGCTTGTTCAATAAGATCATGAATGATTTGCTCTTGAGAAATCGCAACTACCTTTTTCTGCTTATTTGCTGCTCCATCAAGATCATATACCTTTACTGGTCTATATTCAGTGTATCCCCAGTATTTTTCCAAAAGTGACAATACTTCTGGATCACTTGCATCTTCTTTTCCGAGAAGATTGTGCACATAAGCGAAAACACGGTTTGGAAAGTGAGCGCACAGAATATCAATTTTATTGCGTATAGCATCTTTACCAGCAAGGTAACTTTCCCAAGTAACGGCATACAAATCCTGCGTAGAATGAAGAAGCTGCACCAATTCAAAATAATCGGTATCGTTGCAAATATTAATGTAAACAAAATCATCAGTGGAATCCGAAAGTTCATTCAACGGTTGACTTGTCTCCTCAAACACAAATCGCTGTATCTTTTCGTGTCGAAGAAGAGTGTCGTCAATATTGTAGCAACAAGCAATGCCTTGAGAAGTCTTCAGGTAATTGCTATATATATTGGTATACTCTCCAATATCTCCAACCAAAGTATCATCTGCCGCATCCTCATCAAAATGCTTTAAAATCGCATTGCGAGTATCCTCGCCTAAATCTACAAGTGCAGGAAATAAATAGTGGTATACAGGGTTCTCAATAATACATATTTTTCTGTACTGCATAATCAGCAGGTCATAGAGGCAAATGAATTCATCAAACGATATGACCTGCTGATCTTGTTGTGTTATTTCCAAAAGCCGACCAATCTTATTATCAAGAAGCATAGAAATTTTCATTTGCGGCATACAAAACGATCCGAGCGGGTACCCCTTGAGCACAATAAGCACTCCTTGGGCACTGTTCTCGCTGATAAACTCAACTATTCTCCGATCCATATTTATACCTCCTCGTAATAGGGCTTTAGCTTTTTTGAACGACTTGTATGTCGCAGTTTCTTAATAGCTCTGGCTTCAATCTGTCGAATGCGCTCTCTTGTTACATTAAATATCTTTCCTATTTCCTCTAATGTGTGTTCTTTACCATCATCAAAACCCATGCGCATGCGAACAACCATAACTTCCTTGGGTTTCAAAGTTGATAAGGCGTTTTCAATATCAGATGACAGTTGCTTCGCAATTACTATATCTTGTGCAGATAACGCCTCTTCATCAGGAATAAAATCAAGAAGCTCTGTAGACTCATCTTCGCCCACTAACGTGTTTAAGCTCGTAGTGTTCAGATATTGATCAGCCAAAACAATCAGATATACTATTTCATCTCTGCTTATTACTTCATTTCCTTGATTGAATTCCTGTACAAGATCATCAATGTTTGCATCCGGATTTTTGTGGCGATAGTTATTGATTTTTGATACTTTTTCATACATGTGAACGGGTAGCCTAATCAAATACCCATTATCGATTGCCGCTCTTGTTATTCGTTGCCTAATCCAGTGCCAACTATATGTAAGAAATTTATTGTCTTTAGAAGCATCAAATCGAACGATGGATTCGAGGAGCCCGATATTTCCCTCTTGAAATAGATCCTCCGTTGTTAAACAGCTCTGACTGAATTGTCCATAAATTTTAAGTGCAAGCCCATAAACGAATCGCTTGTTTTTTTCGAGGATTGCGGCGGCAGCGCCCCGTTCACCATCTTGTGCTAATATACATAATTGCTCATTGGATAAGTGAAGCAGTTTTTTATAGTCCTTATCGGATTCTCCATGCTTCAAAACTTCGACTTGATCTAAAAGGATTGTTTCTTCTTCTTTTTCTTCGACAAGATCAATATCATGCTCTATCATAATATTGACAATTTCATAATGCTCTTTACGAGTCAAATCAGAGAACAGCTCGAAAAATTCAAACTCGCTAAGCTCACGTTTTGCATTGAGGTTGGGCTCGATATATGACAAAATAAATTCTTCGTTTAACATTGTTTGCCCACACCTCCTGTCTTAATTACCAAAAGCGTTGCCTCACCTACTTTTTGTCATGACTGCTTTTTTTTCGCGCATCTGCCGGTTTTTCAGTATTGGGAGGTAAGAGCCATGTCTTACCTGCCTTTACTGCACCAGGCACTCTGCCTTGCTCACAAAAAACAGCTACTCGTCTCGGCGAAACCCCCCAACTCTCGGCAGCTTGTTTCGTAGTCATAAAATTCATGGCTTCCACCTTTCGACAATATTTTACATAAACAGTGTATTCTTTCACCTGAATAATGTCAAGCCTTTTGCGCCTTTTTATGCAAGAAGGCTGCACCCGGCAAATCTGCGGTTGCACAACAAAATGCCACCCGCTTGCGGGCAAAAAAAATAAGCCGCCCAACGGCGGCAATTTTGCATGTAAAACAACAAAAAGCCCTTATATCAAGGACTTTTCATTGTAGCGACCTGTCGGTCAATATTTGGTTGCGGAGACAGGATTTGAACCTGTGGCCTCCGGGTTATGAGCCCGACGAGCTACCAAACTGCTCTACTCCGCGACGTATTATTTTGTTGCCCCAAAATTGGCGACTCATATAGTATATAACACGAAGCGTAATTAGTCAAATACTTTTCACGGTATTTTATGTAATGTCACGGGGAATCGCAATACATATAGGACGGTGCAAAAAAAGCAATGGAGGATAAACACGATATATGTTAGAATATGGCTATGCTTCTTCCGAGCCGAAGAAAAGATATCTTTCCGAGAAGGGGGCATGACTTATCAAAACATATGAAATGGAGTCGGAATTATGCGGAGCAGAGGCTATCGCATAGTAAATGAGCTAAGGATAGCCTTTGTTCCATCCTAAATAAATAATTTTTTAGGAGGAGCGTAATGGGCTACAAAAACGCAATCAGCGTATTGCCGGAGCATCTTTTGGCGGCAATACAAAAACATATCGACGGAGAATATATATACATCCCCCGGTGCCATGCAACCAAAAAGCAGTGGGGGGAGCTGAAAAACAGCAGAGGCATTCTCGAAAAACGCAACAGAAAGATTTGCGAGCAATACGAGAGCGGATCGTCTGCCGGAATGCTGGCCGAACAGTATTTTCTGTCTATAAAGACCGTGTATAAAATATTATCCGCTATGAAAAAACAATAGAGAAAAGGTGGCAGAGGTCGGCTCTGTCGCCTTTTTGTTTACGAATCTAACAGTAGGGAGCTTTTTTGACACGGCAGCGCTATACTGTCATAAACGCTTTATAGGGCTCTGTAAAGTTAAAATGAAAAACTATAAGCCGTAGACATAGAAAAGCTTCAAGCTAGGAGGTAATACTTCCGTTTCTGGGAGGGTGAAAGATTCAGACCGGCAACCAGTGCGGGTGTAAGACCGTTGAGGGCGGAATGAGGACGTACAAAGTTGAAGAAGTAAACGAACATGGAAATAAGATTGTTGGCAGAATCAAAGGAACAAAAACCTTGTTTGGTCTTGTACCAAGACTTGAATTGCTTGTTAAAAGCCTCAATGAGGTTGTTGGGAATATCATCTTAGAAGGACTGGACACGGATGTGGCGTATGCCTAAAGACTTAACAGGTTGCTTATAGGCAGCGTAGCGGTCAGAGACAATGGCGGCAGGCTTGCCGGGTAAAGAAAGCGTTTGGTGCAGCAAAGAAAAAGCCTGTGGCGAGCTTCTGTAGGGGGAAAGATGAAATCCAAGTACAAATCGGGTTTCGGAGTCGATGATGAACCAAAGGTAGTGCTTTGCTCCGGCAATCTTGATTACTGTTTCGTCAGCATGCCACTCATCAGAATTAAAATCAAGAGCGGGAATCAGCTCAAGAGAAATGTTTTGAAAGATCGGAGCAAAGCGAGTACACCAATTGGAAATAGTTGTATGAGATATTGAAACATTGTGCAAAATATGCATGATGAGAGAGATTTTACGAAACGAGTTGTTGCCGATGAAAAACAGGACGATGGCAGTAATAATGATATGAACAGGGTAACGCATACGAGAGAAGTCGGTTTTGCCGAATAAAGCGGAACAGGAAGGTGTCATGATAGTTGATGGCTTCATGATGAAGAACGAGTGGTTACACTTCTTATCACAACAGCGCAAATTGGAATAATTCTGATAGTCATGGTGCAGGAAAGAAGCCTTGCCACAGATAGGACAAGATGGGTATTTGTGAATAGCTCGCACCCGAGAAGATTTAGGATGATCGGGTGCGAACTGATGGAAGCAGTTAAGGCATTGATACTTTTGGAAACCAATATTATCTTTGCCATAACGATAAAAGTTGGATGAATTGTTGCACTTAGGGCAACGAATCTGGTAAGATTTCTGCATTGAGACTTTGCTCCTTTCTGGGAGGTAAATGTTTTGTCGCAGAAACATGATACCAGAAAGCGTTGCAAGGTCTCAATTTTCATTTAACTTTACAATACGAACAGACATAAATGGAGGATTTAAGAATGTCACAAGACACGAATAGCTTAGCACATACGAAATG
>CAYXFB010000084.1:0-9337 GCA_964464145.1 uncultured Christensenella sp. | reverse complement strand
CGTATTTGCGGTTCAGCACCAGAAAATCATAGGCCTGCATCAGCATATAGTTGAATTCAAAGAACGTGAGACCCTTTTCCAGCCGCTTTTTGTAGCAATCCGCCGTGAGCATCTTGTTCACGGAAAATTTGGAGCCTATCTCGCGCAGGAAATCCACGTAGTTGAGATCAAGCAGCCAGTCCGCGTTGTCCACCATTATGGCCTTGCCTTCGGAAAAATCCAGAAAGCGTCCTATCTGCTCTCTAAAGCAGTCCGCGTTGTGCTGTATATCCTCGCGCGTCATCATGCGCCGCATATCCGTTTTGCCGGAGGGGTCGCCAATCATGGTGGTGCCCCCGCCGATTAGCACAATGGGCGTATGGCCGGCGCGCTGCATGTGCGCCATTACCATCAGCATGACATAGTGGCCAACGTGCAGACTGTCAGCTGTTGCGTCATAGCCCACATAAAAGGGCACACTCTCCCGACCCAGCATCTCGTCCAGTCCCTCGTGCGTTACCTGCTTTATATATCCCCGCTCACGGAGCGTATCATAAACATTAGACATTTTTATTCTCCCGTTTGTTTCATTTTTTACATTATATATTTGCGCGCCAAAACGCGCTTTGCTTGGGGGAAACTTCCCGGCTCGCCCAGCGAGCCCGGTCACATGTATTCTTTGATTATACTGCACAGCTTTGTTATTCCCAGCTCTATATCGGGCAGCGTGGGCATGGAAAAATTCAGCCGGAAAGCGTTCTTGGGCGGATTTTCCGCGAAAAACGTGCGTCCGGGCACAAAGGCCACCTTTTGCTCCACCGCTTTTTTGAAAAGCTCATCGGAATCCATGCCCTCGGGCAGGTATGCCCAAAGGAAGAGCCCGCCCATGGGCCGCGTATATTTTAGCTGCTCGGGCGCGTTTTTCTCCAGCACGTCAAGCATGGTGTCTCTGTGTGTACGGTACAGCGAACGCAGCCTTTCTACGTGCTTTTTATAAAGCCCACGCCGTAAAAACTCCAGCACCATAGCCTGCGAAAGATTGCTGGTGTGCACATCCAAGCCCTGCTTCAAAAGATTTATTTTCGCTATAACGTCCTTATGCGCAATGGCGTAGCCCACGCGCAGCCCGGGCGAAATGGTCTTCGAAAAGCTTGAAAGCTTGCACACTATCCCCGCCTCGTCCAAAGCTTTTATGGAATCGATCGGCTCGCCCTCATAGCGAAGCTCCGCGTAGGGGTCGTCTTCAAGTATCATAGCGCCGTATTTTTCGCACAGCGAATATATCTGCCGCCTTTTTTCCGCAGAGGTGGTGATGCCCGAGGGGTTTTGGAATGTGGGTATCACGTAAAAAAACTTGGGACGAAGCGTTTTAAGCTTTTCCTCAAGCTCCGCTATGTCCACGCCGTCCTCATTCAGCGTTACAGAATGCAGCTTCGCGCCGTTCAGCCTAAATGTTTGCAGCGCGCCCAAAAAGCTGGGCGATTCCACCAGCATATTGTCTCCCTCGTTTATAAAGCAGCGCGCAAAGGCCTCTATGCCCTGCGAGCTTCCCGTCAATATTATAACGTCGTCCGTTTCCTTCATTATGTGGGCGTTCATTTCCTTCAAATAGCCTATGAGCGCGCCCACGCCCGGCGTACCGCCGTATTGCAGCACACTTCCGCCCTGCGTGCGCAATAGCTCCGCAGAGATCTCCGCCAGCTCCTCCGAAGGAAAAGCCGCGGGCGAAGGATTTCCCCCCGCGAAAGATATTATTTCCGAGTCGGCCAAAAGAGCGAATATCTTTCTTATTTCGCTGCCCGTTATACCCTCGAACCTGTTTGCAAACTCCTGCATAAAAAAACCTCCGCGCGGCTCCAAAAGTACGCTAAACAGAGCGCGTACCGCGCATATGCTTCATATTATATATTTTTTTTATAATAATTACAACAAAGCCGTTCGATAATACTTACTATACACTTGCCGTAGGAATTTTTACAGAGCCAATTTAGCCAATAGTGCTTTTTTCCCTTCTCTGAATTCCTCTTCAGTTAAAATGCCCTTTTCATATAGTTCCGCCAATTTAGCTATTTGGTCTACAATAGAAGATTCGTCAGCCTTGTAGGCCTGTTCTGACGTTTTTTTCATACTTAGAGTATCAAAAAACTTCTCGGGTATAAGCTTATTGAACACTTCCATAGATTTCACATCGAAAAAAGCCTTTTTACGTTCGTTTTCTATCAATAGCGACAATACGGTGCATCGCCTATCATGCTCTAGCCGCTCAGACTGTATATCGTTTATCTCATTTCTGCTAGCCACAATAGCTCCGGTAGCGCCAAAAAGCAACCCACCGATCAACGCTTTCCCATAATCTGAACCACCACCGCCACCTCCCGATATCCTATCCTCATAGCTTATATCGCCCTCAATGCGATAGTATTCTATTATTTCCAAGGGCAGCTTGGCATAAAACAATTTTTTGTTGTTATTATAAGCCTGTTGCAACATGGAAAAGTTTATGTCGTTTTCAGTACGCCAAACATCTAGGTCATTGCTGGGGATTAGGTCATCGTTGTTAACAGGCGTTACTATACATATCTTTTCGGGCATATCCAGCACATTATAATAATTCATAAGATGCAGATCATTGAAATTACTGTTTAGAAATTCAATTACTATTAATTCATTTTTGAATTCGAACGTGTTGGTAACAAAACCCATTTCCTCAGGAAATGTAAGAGCAATAAGTAAGGGGTGCACCTTTATTTCGCTCATCAATGCATATTTTTGTTCCTCTTGGGTGATTTCATTACTGGTTAGCTTTCCTTCGTCTAGTACAGTTGCTTTAATCTCAGAAACTTCGTATTTTATGGGCTTTATATTATTTATATAATCACAATATCCTTGCACGCCCACTTCTTCAATCTTTTTCTTAATATTATACCTACCAAATTCATAGCTTAACTGTGGCATAAAATTTATCGTACTACCCTCACTCCAGATATAATAATTATTAAGTTCAAAAAATTCATTATTTGTCTTGGAAATAGCCACAAAATAGTCTGAAAGATCGTGTACAAATTGTTGATGCTTTTCAAAAGCTTCGAGGCAGATATTATATTGCTTTTCTTCTTCTGTAAGAGTCGGGGGAACATCAATGTTCTTTGACGATCTATTAAATAATCCCATGATCAATTCCTCTCTAAAAGTAAAATATGCTTATATACTAAAGCTCAAAGCTGCTTTTTGAAATTCTTATTGCACCAATTATATATATTTTAATAGTATATAATAATTATATATTAAAAGATTAGCAAGTCAACCATTCTTGATTAAAGGTACCATTGGATAGAAAGTATAAATATTTTCGCATAAGTTGATTTCAGTTTTACTAAAGCAGCGCCCGCAAACTTAGCCTTTACAATATTAAATGTTTAAAACATAGTTTGTATCACCATAAATATATATCACCATTAAAACGGGGGTTGGAATGGAAAAGAGAGAAACGTTTGGCTCGCGCATGGGCTTCATATTGATATCTGCGGGCTGTGCCATAGGCCTTGGTAATGTGTGGCGTTTTCCCTATGTAACGGGCGAATTTGGCGGCGCGGCATTTTTGATAATATATCTCATATTTTTGGTTATATTGGGTTTGCCCATACTGGTGATGGAATTTGCCGTGGGCAGAGCCAGCCAAAAGAGCGTCATACGCTCCTTCAATGTGCTGGAGAAGAAGGGCAGCAAGTGGCACTGGCACGGCTACGCGGCCATGGCGGGCAACTATCTGCTCATGATGTTTTACACCACAATAGCCGGCTGGATGATAGACTACCTCGTCAAAACGGCCTCCGGCCAAATGAACGGGCTGAGCGCTTCGGAGATAGCGCAGGTGTTTGCGGACGTGCAGGCCGATCCCGTGCAGCAGACCATTTGGATGGTGGTCGTTGTTATCGTCGGCTTTGCCGTGTGCGCGCTGGGGCTTAGGCGCGGCGTGGAAAAGAGCACCAAAATAATGATGACCAGCCTGCTGGCCGTTATGGTGATACTGGTAATACGCGCTGTAACGCTGCCCGGGGCGCAGCAGGGCGTGGAGTTTTTTTTGAAGCCGGACTTTGGCAAGCTCATAGAGCACGGCCTTTCGGAAACCATATTCGCGGCTATGGGGCAAGCCTTTTTCACGCTCAGCGTGGGCATTGGCAGCATGGCCATATTCGGCAGCTACATAAACAAGGATCGCCGCCTTATGGGCGAGGCGGTCAGCATAATGTCGCTTGACACCACGGTGGCCATACTGGCCGGGCTTATGATATTCCCTGCCTGCTTTGCCTTTGGCGTGGCGCCCAACAGCGGGCCGGGGCTTATATTTGTAACATTGCCCAACGTATTCAACACCATGCCGGGCGGGCAGATCTGGGGCACGCTGTTTTTCATATTCATGACCTTCGCGGCAATGTCCACCGTTATCGCCGTGTTTGAAAACATCGTTTCCTTCGGTATAGATCTTTGGGGGTGGAGCCGCAAAAAATCCGCGCTCATAAATATCTTCCTCATGATAGGGCTTTCGCTGCCCTGCGTGCTGGGCTTCAATCTGCTTTCCGGTTTCCAGCCCTTGGGCGAGGGCACGAACGTGCTGGCGCTCGAGGATTTCATAGTCAGCAACAATCTGCTGCCCATAGGCTCGCTGGTGTACCTGCTGTTTTGCGTGAGCCGCTACGGCTGGGGTTACGAAAACTTCCTGCTTGAGGCGAACACGGGCAAGGGTCTGCACTTCCCGCCCAAGCTGCGCCCCTATCTAAAGTGGGTGCTCCCCTTCATAATAATATTTGTGCTGGTGCAGGGTTATATTGTTTATTTCTCGTAAAAGTTTGCTGCAAGAGGTTTGTTTTTAGCCTTATGCGGAGGTTTTTACGTTGCCTTTTTATGTTATACTGTAGCTATTATATGAAGGGTGGTTTTTTGTATGAAAGTAACTGTGGTGCACGGCAGCCCCCGCAAAAACGGCGGTACGCGCCATGCCACGGAGCTGTTTTTGGATGAAATGCGAAAGCAGGGCGAAATATCCGTCTCAGAATATTTTATGCCAAACGACCTGCCCGCCTTTTGCCGCGGCTGCGCCGCCTGCGTGATAAGCGGAGAGCAGAGCTGCCCGCACGCGGAATACACGCTGCCCATATTAAAATCAATGCTTGAAGCGGACGCGCTCATTTTCACCACACCCGTGTACGTTATGGCGGAGAGCGGCAGCATCAAAAACTTTTTGGATCATTTTTGCTATCTATTTCTGGTGCACCGTCCTCAGCCCGAGATGTTCTCCAAAAAAGCCTTCGTGATAGGTACCGCTCTTGGCCCCACCGGAAATCTTGCCATGAAAACGATACGAACCAGCCTGCGCTACTGGTGCGTGAACCGCGTATATTCGCGCTGCTACGCCATGATGAACATGGGTTGGGAAAACATACCCGAAAGGCACCGCAAAAAGCTGGAGGCGAAGATAGCCTCAGACGCGCAAAGCTTTTACTTTGAAACGGCCTCGGGCAAGCGCCACGCGCCCTATATATTCTTGCGCTTCATATACTTTTTCGTAAAGCTACTGCGCAAAAAATATGCGGGCGGGGAAAAAAGCCTGGACGAGCTTCATTGGGAAAAATACGGCTGGATGGATAAAAGCCCTTTTTGATTCCATTTCCTTCCTGTCTTTTCCCCGTTTTTTGTGCTTATTTACACCGCATTTTCACCAAATGTCAATTGCAATTAACCTCCCGTCATTATATAATAGATATGTTTGGTAAAATTTTAAATGATATATATATCAAATTAGGAGGTCTATATTAATGGCAAAACAAACAATTGACGGTAATACCGCTGCCGCACACGTCGCGTATGCATTTTCCGACGTGGGAGCGATTTACCCCATCACACCCTCTTCCCCCATGGCTGAAAGCTGCGACGAATGGGCGTCTCAGGGACGCAAAAACATATTCGGGCAGGTAATGCGCATAAGCGAGCTGCAGTCTGAGGCGGGCGCGGCGGGCGCTGTTCACGGTTCCCTCGCGGCGGGCGCTTTCACGTCCACATTCACAGCTTCTCAGGGTCTGCTGCTCATGATACCCAATATGTACAAAATATCGGGCGAGCTGCTCCCCTCTGTTTTCCACGTATCGGCACGCGCACTTGCGGCGCACGCGCTCTCCATATTCGGTGACCATGCCGACGTTATGGCCGCGCGCCAGACAGGTTTTGCTCTTTTGGCCTCCGCTTCCGTTCAGGAGGTTATGGACCTCGCGGCCGTTGCGCATCTTTCCACGCTCAAGGCAAAGGTGCCCTTCGTTCATTTCTTCGACGGTTTCCGTACCTCCCACGAGGTTTCCAAAATAGAAATGCTGGAGTATGACAAGCTGGGCGAACTTATGGATAAAGACGCGGTTGCGGATTTCCGCGCGCGCGGCATGAATCCCGATCACCCGCACCAGCAGGGCACGGCGCAAAATCCTGATATATACTTCCAGAACAGGGAGGGCGCGAACAACTATTACACCGCCACACCCGGCATAGTTCAGGAAGTTATGAACGAGTTCGCCAAGAAATTCGGCCGCCAGTATCACCTGTTTGATTATGTGGGCGCTGCCGCTGCCGAATCCATCATAATAATAATGGGCTCCGGCGCGGACGTTTGCGAGGAAGCCATAGATTATTTGAACGCCAACGGCGGCAAATACGGCGTGCTCAAGGTTCGCCTGTATCGCCCCTTCGACGCTTCCGCCTTCGTTTCGGCCATACCCGCAAGCGTAAAGAACATAACCGTTCTGGATCGCACGAAGGAGCCGGGCAGCCTAGGCGAGCCTCTTTACGAAGATGTTGTTACAGCGCTGTTTGAAGCCGGCAGGCAGGTTTCCGTACTGGCCGGCCGCTACGGTCTGGGTTCCAAGGAATTCACGCCCTCCATGGTAAAAGCAGTTTATGACAACATGGCCGGTGCCAAGAAAAATCACTTCACGGTTGGTATAGTGGACGACGTTTCCAACACTTCAATAGAAGTTAAGGACGTTATAGACGCTTCTCCCGAGGGCACATTCGCGGCCAAGTTCTACGGCCTGGGCGCGGACGGTACGGTTGGCGCGAACAAGAACTCCATCAAAATAATAGGTGACCATACGGATATGTATGCGCAGGGTTATTTCTCCTACGACTCCAAAAAGTCTGGCGGTATCACAATATCCCATCTGCGTTTCGGTAAGAAGCCCATACAGTCCGCTTACCTCATAACAGAGCCCAACATGGTGGCCTGCCACAATCCTTCTTACGTAATTCGTTACGATATGCTTCAGGGCATAAAAGAGGGTGGCACCTTCCTGCTGAACTCTCCTTGGAGCCTCGAGGAAATGGAAAACGAGCTTCCCGCTTCGCTCAAAAATGAGATAGCGCAGAAGAAGCTGAAGTTCTACAACATAGATGCCATAAAAATAGCGGGCGATATAGGCCTGGGCGGCAGGATAAACATGGTTATGCAATCCGCTTTCTTCAAGATCGCGAACATAATCCCCGAATCCGACGCTATTGAATACATGAAGAAGGCCATAGTTAAATCCTACGGCAAGAAGGGTCAGAAGATCGTTGACATGAACAACGCCGCAGTAGACGCGGGCATGGCCGTTCAGCAGGTTAACTATCCGGATAGCTGGGCAACCACAACGCAGGGCGCAGACCCGGCTCCGGTACCGGATGACGCTTACTACAAGGATGTTATACATCCCATACTGGTGCAGAAGGGTGACGAGCTGCCCGTTTCCGCCTTCAAGGCAAACGGTTTTGTACCCACCAGCACAACCAAGTTTGAAAAGCGCGGCATAGCCGTAAACGTGCCCGAGTGGCAGAAGGACAACTGCATAATGTGCAACCAGTGCTCCTACGTTTGCCCGCACGCCGCCATACGCCCCTTCCTCATAGACGAAGAGGATATGAAGAAGGCTCCGGCAGGCTTTGAAACACGCGAAGCGCGCGGCAAGGCAGGCTACCAGTACCGCATACAGGTTTCCACGCTGGATTGCTCCGGCTGCGGAAACTGCGCGCAGGTTTGCCCCGCCAAGGAAAAGGCGCTCATAATGGAGCCTTTGGCAGAACAGTTTAAGGCGCAGGAAGCAAACTGGGAATTCGCTGCGGCTCTCAAAGAGCCTAAGATCGAGCTGAAAAAGAACCTGGTTCCCGAGAGCCAATACCTAAAGCCTTTGTTCGAGTTCTCCGGAGCTTGCGCGGGCTGCGGCGAGACGCCTTACGTGAAGCTTGTAACACAGCTCTACGGCGACAGGATGACTATTGCCAACGCTACGGGCTGCTCCTCCATATACGGCGGAAGCGCGCCCACCTGCCCCTACACGGTAAACGACGAGGGCAAGGGACCGGCTTGGGCAAACTCTCTGTTCGAGGATAACGCCGAGTTTGGTTACGGCATGAACCTAGCGTTCACCACACGCCGCAAGGCTCTCAAGGAGCAGGCGCAGGCCGCTATAGAGGCCAACAAGGACGCAAACGCAACTGCAGCGCTGCAGGAGTGGCTGGATAAATCCGAAGACGGCGACGCTTCCAAGGAAGCCGCTGCCAAGCTGGAAAAGGCACTCGAGGCTGCCCAGGGCGCTTGCGACTGCTACAAGGACATACTGGCTCAGAAGGATTTGTTCACCAAGAAATCCGTATGGATATTCGGTGGCGACGGCTGGGCGTACGATATCGGTTACGGCGGTCTGGATCACGTGCTGGCTTCCGGCGAGAACGTGAACGTGCTTGTTATGGATACCGAGGTGTATTCGAACACGGGCGGTCAGTCCTCCAAGGCTACACCCACGGGCTCCGTTGCCAAGTTCGCGGCTTCCGGTAAGCGCGTGAAGAAGAAGGATCTCGGCGCCATGGCCATGACCTACGGCTATGTGTACGTTGCCAGCGTGGCAATGGGCGCAAATCAGGGTCAGCTTCTGAAGGCTATGATAGAGGCGGAAAAGTACGACGGGCCGTCCCTCATAATAGCTTACGCACCCTGCATAAACCATGGTATAAACATGGGCAAGACGCAGCTTGAAATGAAGCGCGCGGTAGAAGCCGGTTACTGGCATCTGTACCGCTTCAATCCCGAGCTCAAGGCGGAGGGCAAAAACCCCTTCATACTGGATTCCAAGGCTCCCACAGCCAGCTATCAGGAGTTCATACAGAGCGAGACGCGTTACCGCACGCTGCAGCAGCTCTTCCCGGATGCGGCAGAGCAGCTCTTCCCGCAGTCCGAAGAGGACGCCAAGGAGCGCTACGAGTATTACAAGAACCTCGCAGAGGAAAAATAAGGGCTCTATGTCAAATGTTGGGGTAGAGCAGTAAACTAAAGCAAGAATAGCGA
>CAYXFB010000083.1:0-9536 GCA_964464145.1 uncultured Christensenella sp. | reverse complement strand
ATGTTCTCTATTCTACATACCTTTGGAGGTTTACACAATTTTTCAAACGGTCTCGATTGGCATACAAATCCCCTGTTTTCTCATTCGGAAAACAGGGGTTCTTTGACACTCTGACATCAGGGTCGTCCCACCCCTTGGGGCGCGTATTGACCTACAAGTGCTCCGCTGCTTGCAGAGGGGTTGTTGATTTGCTTTGCCAGCCTCTAGAAGGGAGCGACATCCCTGCGGCCGATCATTATGAAGTTTATTATCTCCACTACGCCGTATACGAGCATGCACACGCCCAGCAGCGTGGCCAGCATATTTCCGCCCGTGAAAACGCCCACCAATATTATTATGCCTATGGCGATGGCGGCGCAGGAAAGCACCGTGTTGGCAATGGAAAGCCCCATCTTGCGCACGCTTACAAGCGAGGTGATACCCATTATAACCATCCACGCGCCTATCACGAAGGGCAGCACCGTGTTGGCAAATAGATCATTGAATATGAGCAATATGACGCCCAGTGCCGCCAGCACTATGGGCAAAACCAAGCCGCCCTTTTCGTGCCTGGCCAGTATGACGATTATGGAAATCGCGCTGTAGCCCAATAAACCAATTCCAAGTATCATGGTGAAAACGGACAGCGCCACGTTTGGTTGAAGCACCATTATAAGCCCCACAACCAGCAGTATTATGGCAACTATCAATTTGAATGTGCGGGTGGAGAAACTTCTCTTGCCGCTTACCTTGTTCACTTCCATATGCTCGAACCTCCAACTCCTTAATTTTTTACCTCACATATATTTAAACGCGTATTGACGCGAAAAAACATAGCCTTCACTCATCCTTGAGCTTTTTTTCAAATTCGCGAAAGGTGGCGTTCTCCTGCCCGGCTATATTCGCGTCCTCCGCTTTCAGTTCCCCCGCACTGCGCTTTGCCGTTTTCACAAAGGCGTCCGTAAGTATGACGAAGCCGTAGAGTATGGCTATCACGGCGCAAAGCACGCCCAACATGTCATAGGCGGTCAACCAATTGAATATTGCCATAGCAATTGCGCCCATTATGGCGATAACTCCCAGCGCCACGGGGTTTGCCCAGTATCCGTCCTTATCACGCTTTCTACGAATGCCGCGCACAATCTCCCATACGCCGATGACGGCCAGCCAAATAGAAACTATGATTGGAAGGAACACAACAATGCCCTTATCAAGAACCAGCAGCAGCACGCCCAAAAACACTTTGAATATTGCCGAAACCATGCTGGAAGGCCTGCCAGAGCGACGGCAGTTCGAGAACATACAGCTTAAAAGCTCCACGGCTCCCGCTATCACAAGAATTATTCCGGCCGCGGTTATGGCGAAATATAACGTGACGACGGGCATGGCCAGGAACATACAGCCCAATATCATAAGCAGTAAGCCCACTATCACCTTTACCGCGCGGTTTATTTTGTCTCCGGTGGTGCTGTGCATAATTATTCCTCCGTTCATTTTTTAATGATTATAGATATAATATACAAAATACGCGCCGCTTTGTATAGTAAAAAGACCCGCAAAATTAAAATTTGCGGGTCCCAGTATCTTTTTTGCTATTCTCCACCCGAAGCTCCCTCGTTTATATCGGGTTCGTCCTCCGGCACGTCTCCACCGCCTTCATCGCCATTATTGCCAGTATCGTCGTCACCTCCGCCGCCGCCATCACCACCACCGCTTTCGCCTCCGTTTCCAGTGTCGTCCTGCTTCTTGTCCGGATTACTTCCTCCGCCGCCTTCGCCTCCGCCGTCGCCGCTTATATTTTGGCCTGAGCCGGTATCGTCGGATGGCCTGCTGTTCAGTATGCCCAGCAGCGCGTTGCTGTAGTCGTTTGGCTTAACAAGACCGTGTACTATGGCCTGCTTGGGCGCTGTTCCCTCCTTAACTTTTGTGTCTACCACAACAAGATATACATAAGGGCGGGTTTCGCTGTATTGGTCTATGGCCACCATCCAGTTAACCTCGCGCTCATTGTTCATTCCTATGTTTGCCGTACCGGTTTTGGCTATGAGGCCTGAAACATCCCTAAGACCTGCTTCCCAAGCCGTTCCGTCTTCTATTACGCGTCGCAGAGAAGGTTTTATACGGTCAATCGTTCCCGTCTGCATTATATTTTCCTTGAATATGGTGCGCTCGTGCTCCCACTCAATCGTTTCCTGCGTACCATCCGTTTTGGAAACCTTGCGTACCACCGTAGGGTTTAATATATCGCCATCGTTCATAAAGGCGGTGTACATGCTGCAAAGCTGCAGCGGCGTTATGTGAAGCTCGCCCATGCCGTATACGGAGCGCGCCGCCATACCTATATCAAATACGGAGCCCTTGTTCATGAGGCTGGACTTGGACATCGGCAGCTCAAAATTGGGAGCTTCTCCAATACCTATTTTCGCCATGTAGTCGGGTATTATGTTCGGGTCCTTTTGGAAGAGACGAATGCCGAAGTAGGCGAAAAATATGTTGTCCGATGATTTCATGGCTTCCTCAAAGGTGAAGCCGGATTCACTTACGCGTGTTATTACTGAATGGTGCCAGCCCTCCACATTGGGAGTCCATTTATTGTTCTGTATATCCAATTCGGGCGAGCTAGATTCGTCCATAACGCCCTCTTCAAACATGGGCGCGGCCGTGAAGGGCTTAAATGTGGATCCGGGCATATAGAGCGCCTGCGTGGTGCGTGAGAAGAGCGGCGAGAGGTTTTCCTCGCTACTGTAATATTTGTATATATCCTGATCCATGGGGAAGTTGAACAGGTTGGGATCGTATGAGGGATAGGAAACAATGGCCTTTACGTCGCCATTCGTATAGTCCATAACCACCACAGCCCCGCTCTGATCTTCCTTCAAATTGCTGGCCATAAGCGTGTAGGCGGCGTTCTGCAGCTCCGGGTCTACTGTGAGGTAAACATCCGAACCGTCAGACTTTGCGTCCTCATAGAGCACCTCTTTTAGTTCGCCCTTGTTGTCTTCAATATATATTATGCGTCCGTCGGTGGAGCGAAGCGTGCTTTCGTAGGCCGCCTCAATGCCCACCTGGCCAATTCGTACGCCCTCTGTAAGCTCACTGTTTTTCTCCAATTGTTCCGCCGTGGGTTCGTTCATATAGCCCACCAAATGCGCCGCGTTGTCCGCAAGCGGGTAATAGCGTGTGGGGGTCATGCGCGAATCATCCACGCCCAGACCGTTCACTGCGCTTATTTCATCTATCTGCGCCTGAGTGAGCGTGTTTCGCGGGAAGGAGAGCAGCACCTCCATAGATGTACCGCGCTCCGTTGCTTTATCATACTTCTTTTGTATCTTCTCAGCGTCGCCGCCGTATTTTGAAACCAGAAAACTTTTTATTTCCTCCATGTCCGGCTTTTTATCGAGATCCAGATATATGCTCTGCGCGAAGTCGTTTTTGGCAAGTATGTCGCCATTGCCCGCAAATATCTCGCCGCGCACTCCGTACTGGTTGGTAACGCGAACCTTGTCGCCCTCCTCCATCATGGGCAGTATGAGGCTGGGATCGTATATGACAGTGTAGCGAAGCGGGCTGGAGGCCACATCCGCCGTGAATTCATAGCTGCGCGAGCCCAAAAGCTCGCTGTCCATCTTTAGAGTATATTTCAGCTCGTATTCTTTGCCCTCAGAATCCGTGGGGGTGAGCTGCTGATCTACCAGTGAAACGGCGGTCACCTTGAGCGCCTTATATATATTTGTAAATCTGTCCACAAAGTCCTGCTTGGACTGTACGTCTGAAGAGAAGGAATATATATAGTCATACGCGCCCGCGTAGTCCTGCGCGGCCATTTTTCCCACGAAGGCGTAGGCCGTAGATTGAGCGCCGTCCTCCGCCTTGGCAACGGTGCATCCGGAAAGCGGCAGCGCGGCAAAAGCGCAGGCCATCACTATTATCAATATGTTTTTAAGTGAAAATTTCTTAATCATAGTCCTCCGTTCCGTTTTTACGGAATTTCGTTTTTGCTATGTGGCGAGCAGCTTCTCGCGCCTTTCATAACCACAATATTAATTACATATTATACTATGTAATCACCGTCTATGCAAAAGGCGGGGCGGCACTGTTCGTATTTTGTTCACAAATGAGATGGCGGGAGAAAGTGCCGAAAAAGCGCGGCAGGAGCAGCTTTCCCCACATGCGGCCGGTTTTTTGCCGCGTATTTGACTTTCTTCCCCATTTGCGGTATTATATAGTTCCAATATATTTGTGACATAGGGAGTAGTAAGTTATATCTTTATTGGGGGGCATTTTGTTGCCCGGCTTCAAAAGATAGGAGATATTATGTCTAAACGATTCAGGGGAGAAGACGATCGGCTGCATCCTGATCGCAAATACAAGGGTATCCTTCATCCGCCGCGCGCTTCGCGCATAAGCGAGGAGGATCTTACAGTTTACAGCAGAAGACCAAAGAAAAAACAAAACGCAATTGAAAGGCTCGCGGATAAGATACCGTTTTTGCGGGGTTCTTCGCCTGCGGGCAGGGTGCGCGCGAAGGGTTTTACGGCGGAAAAGGGCAAGCACAATTTTTCATCTAGACGGCACGTTACCACAAGCGAGCTAAACACGGGCAGCTACACCATGGCCACCGCGCCACGGCGTTCCGTTCGCGTGACCAAGGACAGGGCGCGCGCTGGATTTACAGACAGGTTCATAATAAACTCATTGCTTGTATGCGCGGCCGTGGTGGTGGTTTCCGTTATAGCCATACCCACCTCCTTTGCCCAGCCCGCCACCAAGATTACGCTGAATGACGGCGGACGTGTGCTGGAAGCGGAAACGGCAGCCGATACGGTAGGCCAGTTTTTGGAGGACAACAATATAGCGCTGGGCGAGGACGATCTGCTCGAGGTGGACGCGGGAGCGGAGATAACCGAGGGCATGGAAGTGATAATTCGCCGTGCCATGCCTGTGACCATACGTTCGGGAGATCAGTCCGTTACAGTGAACATGGTTTCGGGAACGGTGAAAGAAGCGCTCCAAAAAGCGGGCGTGGTGCCCGCCGAGATGGACGAGGTATACCCCGCGCCGGATACATTTTTGAGAGCGGGGATGAAGATAGACCACATAGTGGTCACGACCGATACGCGCGAGGAGATACGCGAAATACCCTTTGAGGAGGAAACCATAGAGGATTCCAAGCTGGATAAGGGCAAGACGGAGGTTCGCCAGGAGGGCGAGGTGGGCGAATACCAGATAATATTCGCGCAGGTGTACAAAAACGGTCTGCTTATGCCCGAAACGGTGCAAACGGAACAGACGGTGAAGGAGCCTGTGAAGAAAATAACGGCGGTGGGCACATACGTGGAGCCACCACCCAAGAAGACACCCACAATAAAGGAAATACACAGCGGCGGCAGCGGCGGCGGTAAAAAGCCGAGCGGCGGTGGCGGCGGCGGTGCCGTCAGCGGACCGGGAGAGCTAGATGATGGCACGTCTACGAGTTATTCGGTTAGCGTGAAAGTTACGGCTTATTGTGACGCCTGCAATTCCGGAAATTCTACAGCCAGCGGCGCTACCCCGTCGCAAGGTACCGTAGCAGCAAATCTCAGCCAGTTCCCAATGGGTACAAAGTTGTTTATACCAGGCTATGGCTATGGCCGGGTGGAAGACACGGGCGGTTTTGGTCCTGGAACGATAGACGTATTCTTACCAGGCAGAACCACATGCACCTGCGCTTCTGACTGGAACACTGGTACGCGCACAGTAAGTGTATTATAAATGGGTGCGCGCTTGAAGGTGACATCCGTGCGCGAGCTTACCGCGCTGCTGAACGAAAACGGCCTTTCGCCGCTTAAAAAGTTCGGCCAAAATTTTCTCATAGATGACAACATAGTAAAAAAAATAGCGTCCGCCGCGGTGCCGGAGGACGCTTTTGTTCTGGAGATAGGCACCGGTCTGGGTGCGCTCACGCTGGAGCTTGCGAATATCGCTAGAAAAGTGGTTTCGGTTGAGATAGACCGCGGCCTCATTGCCACGCACGCGGAAACCTTCGCGGGCAGAGACAACATAAGAGTGATAGAGGGCGATATATTAAAGACGGACATAAATGCCGTGTGCGAGGAGCATTTCGGCGGCAAGCCTTTTTACGCCTGCGGAAATCTGCCCTACTACATAACCTCCAAGATACTCATGCATCTGCTGGAGAGCGGCGCGCCCATAGAGCGGCTTACCGCTATGGTGCAGCGGGAGGTGGCGGATCGCCTGGCGGCAAACCCGGGCGATACGGAATATGGCGCGCTAACAGCGTCCTGCCGGTATTACGCGCAAACGAAACTGCTTTTCACGGTGTCGCGCAATTGCTTTTACCCCGCTCCCGATGTGGACAGCGCCATAATAAGCTTCGAGCTGACGGCCGGCCATATGCGGCTGCCGCGCGAGGATTACGCGAGGCTGGTGCGCCGCGCCTTCTCCATGCGCCGCAAAACGCTTGTGAACAATTTGAAGCAGGAATATCCGGCGGACAGAATAGCCGAGGCAATGGCCGCGCTGGAACTAGCGCCCGGAGCGCGCGCGCAGGAGCTGAGCCCGCAGCAATTCGCGCTACTGGCGCAAAAGCTGGCGGAGAAGTAGAAAATATACCGAAAAAATGAGCCGCGCTTCAAGTATAGAAGCGCGGCTCTTGTGTTTACTCCGTTTCGTGTTCGTTTCTGAATTCCTGGAAGCTGCCGTCCTCCAGCTCGCTCAATCTTAAAAACTCGGCGGAGACCTCGGCAAAATCGTCCTCATCCTTTAGCTTGCTCAGCACTATGTTTTCGTCATCCTTAGCGTCTTTGCAATAATCTTCCATAAAAATGACCTCCTCAAACTTAGTATGTCGTTATACATAAATATATGCAAAATGGACGGCGGTTAAACATATTATTGCGCGCAATCAAAAAAGCGATCAATCCAAGCCGGGCAGACCGCTTTTGCTCCGCTTATATCAGTCTGTTGTATATACAACTCCCCATTCCTTGCGGAAGCCGTCTATTACGCGGCATATCTCCATGCTCTCTGAAAGCGAGAAGAAGGGGCTTTCCTTTTTGCCCGCCGCCAAACAATCCTGTACGTGCATTATCTCAAACTGCATGCCCTTAGAGTCGTAGCTGCCGTCAAAATCTTTAGTTTTCTCCAACGTGAAAACATCCGTATCACTGTATTTGAAAAGCTCGGCGTGGTTGGGGCTCCAAAACTTTTCGCCCAGGCGGATAGCGCCGCGCTCGCCGTATATCATTGCGTGGTGCTCCGTCGTCATGAAAAATGAGCTGCTTAGGAAAGCCGAACCGCCGCCATCGTATTGCAGCATCATTTCCTCGTGCATATCCGTGCCGCCCTCCAGTATATAGGAAGAAACGCATTTTTCCGGCGCGCGACCAAAGGCGAGAAAGGCTATTGAAAGCGGGTATATTCCCACGTCGCGTATTGCGCCCGCGCTTGCCTGCACGTTGCGTTTCCAGGGCTGCCAGCCCTCCTCAAGCGCCTTGAGGCCAAAGCCGGCGTGTACGGAAAGCACCTTGCCTATGGCGCCTTCGTCCAGCCATTGCTTTGCCTGGCGCACGGCCGGAAAGCAGCGCGTCCACAAACCTTCCATAAGGAAGAGACCCTTT
Source organism: uncultured Christensenella sp. (assembly GCA_964464145.1). Classification (GTDB taxonomy): domain Bacteria; phylum Bacillota; class Clostridia; order Christensenellales; family Christensenellaceae; genus UBA5399. The sequence goes on along the minus strand of CAYXFB010000083.1, from coordinate 1,938 downwards.
TGCTGTGCCTTTGCTATCATTTCGGTGAGCTGCTTCACATTGTCCGGCATGGGCTTTTCACACAGCACATTTATGCCCGCGTCCAGCGCCGCCATAACATATTCGTAGTGCAGATTGTTGGGCACGGCGATGTATACCGCGTCCAGCTCCGCGCTCGCGAACATATCGTCCGCGCTCTCATAGTTTTTTTCGAAACCAAATTTATCGGCAAATGCGGCCGATTTTTGTATTGATGTACCTACAACTCCCGCCTTCACGGCGTTTGGTACGCAGCCCATGCTATCCGCGAAATTGCCCGCGATGTAGCCCGTGCCAATTATTCCCCATCTGAAATTATCCATCGTTTTCCTCCCGTATTTGAATGTATCTTATTTAAAATCAAAACTGCCGCATCAGGTGCGGTAGTCGCCATTTATTTTAACGTAGTCATAGGTCAGATCGCAGCCCCAGGCCATGCCCTGAGCGTCGCCGTCGTTCATTTCCACCAGCACCTCTATTTCACTCTCGGCAAGCACCTTGGCGGCCAGCTCCTCGCTGAACTCGCGGTGTGCCGAACCAACGCACACCAGCACCTCTCCCGCGCGGCTTTTGAGTGAGAGCGTAACGTTGTCCGCGCTGAAATCGCCCGGGGTGTAGCCTATTGCGCACAGCGCCCGCCCCCAGTTAGCGTCATTGCCAAACATGGCCGATTTGAAGAGGTCGCTTGAAATTATGGATTTGGCTATGGCGCGCGCGATCTCAACGCTGCGCGCACCGCTAACCCTGCATTCCAGCAGCTTTGTGGCGCCCTCGCCGTCGCCCGCTATGGCCCGGCTCATGCGCGAACAAACGTCCGCCAGCGCGGCGCGGAATATATCAAGATCTGCACCGGGTTCGGTTATTTCGGCGTTGCCCGCCATACCGTTCGCCAGTACGGCCACCATATCGTTTGTTGAGGTGTCGCCATCCACGCAAATTTGATTGAAGCTGGCGGAAACCTCTTCCGAAAGCGCGGCGCGCAGCATATCCGAGCTTATTGCCACGTCCGTAGTCACGAATATTAACATGGTCGCCATGTTCGGGTTTATCATGCCGCTGCCCTTGCCCATTGCGCCCATGCGGCAGGTTTTCCCCCCCAAGGTGAATTCCACGGCGAACTCTTTAACTATGGTGTCGGTGGTCATTATTGCCTTTGCCGCTGCTGTGCCACCTTCGGAGGACAGGTTTTGCGCCAGCGCGGGCAGTCCGCGTTTGAAGGGCTCCACGCTGAGCGCCTGACCGATGACTCCGGTGGAGGCCACAACAAAGTCCTCGGCTTGCAGGCCGGTCGCCTCCGCCGCTATTTTGCAGCAGGCCTCGGCGACTTCAAGCCCGTCCGCATTGCAGGTGTTGGCGTTGCCGCTGTTTACCAATATGCCGCGCGCGTTGCCGTTTTCTATATGCCGTCGCGTTATCTCAAGCGGCGCGCCCTTCACCTTGTTTTGGGTGTAGCAAGCCGCCGCCGCGCAAGCTTTTTCGCTTATGATCAGCGCAAGATCGCTCGCACCGTTTTTCTTTATGCCGCAGGCCACGCCGCCCGCTCTAAAACCCTGAGCCGCGCAAACGCCGCTTCTGATATGCTTTATATCCATAAATTTGTCCCTTTCAGATTTTTGTCCACTCTGTCAATTATAGGTTTTGACGTGCCGGAAATCAAGCGTGGAGTGGCAATAAAAAAGCGACGTGTGCGGAGGGATACATCGCGAACAAAAGCATACGCTGTGATAAATTTTTCAATAACGCTAAAAAACAGTGGATTTTTGAAGCGCCATAAGCTATAATAATCTAGGTAATGAAAATACCTGTTTGTGTATCGGGTATTTTCTATTTATAGAAATACTATATTCAGCTGGAGAAGTACCCCAGCCTACTCCCTTAGAAGGGGCTCCCCTGCTAAGGGAGTAGGCTGGGGTAACCGGC
>CAYXFB010000082.1:0-9817 GCA_964464145.1 uncultured Christensenella sp. | reverse complement strand
ATTTGTACAAATTGATTGAGGTATCCGGCCATACGGGCGGCGAATGCCACCTGCTTATGACTGAGCAAACGGCTGTTTTGATAGAGGCGGGCTACGATTTTTGCGCGCCCAAAACGCTTGAAAACATAGAGAGAGAGCTGAACGGAAGAAAGCTACATGCCATACTTCTCACCCATTCGCATTATGACCACGCGGCGGGCTGCCCGTTCATAAAGCGCGCACACCCGGAGGCCAAGGTGGTGGCGAGCGGCTATGCGGCCAAGATATTCGGCAAGGAAAGCGCGCGCAAGGTGATGGCCGAGATGGACGGTTACGCGGCGCGGCGCGCGGGCGTGAACGAATATGAAAGCCTGGTGGATGAGCTGCAGGTTGATATGGCCGTGGAGGATGGAGATGTTTTTGATATCGGCGATATGACCTTCAGCGTGCACGCGGCCTCCGGGCACACGCGCTGTTCGGTCTGCTATCTATACGAGCAGGAAAAACTTTTCATTTCCTGCGAAACCTTGGGCATCTGCCCCACCTATCCCGAAATATTGCCCTGCTACGTCATAGGCTATAAGGCCACGATGGATTCCATAGAAAAGCTGGCCGAGCTGAAGCCAAAGCACGTTTACGTGGCGCATTACGGGCAGATACCGGACGAGGGTGTGGGCGTGTATTTCACGGATTGCGCGGGCGCCGCCACCGCCGCCAAAAACGTCATACTGGCGGGCTTTAAGGCGGGAAAGGATCTGGAGGGCATCACGCGAGACTGCAAGGCGGATTTTTACGACGGCAAGGTGGAGCCGCTCCAGCCCATAGAGGCATACATAGCCAACGCGCAGGTAATGATACCCCGCACGCTGGCGGATTACGGCTTTACTCTGGAGGATGACTGAGTGAATTTTTCGCTTACGTCAAAAACATCGGCGGCAGCCGGCCCGCACGGTTTTTGACGCAAGCATTATCTTTGGTTTGGCATAAAAAATTTAGCCACGTAACACTTTGTTTTGCTGTGGAAAGAAAATACTCTTTGTGATATAATTGTATACGGTTTTTGTTTTGGCAAAAAGTCGGTTTATTTGTTTGCAGTTTATGAGTAGTTCATTGTAGACAGCATGCTTTTGGCAAGGAGGACATTCAAACTGAAGGCGTTGAACGGGCTCTTTTACAGGCAGCTCATAAAGAAACGTTTTACAAACGACGAGCAGCGGCACCTTTACCTGATCCAAATGGTATCGGTGGTTTTTGCTATGCTCATACACATAATATCCTCCATATTTTTTATAATTGCGAACCAACCCTCCTTCGTTATATACAACCTGATTTCGGTTGGCGTGTACGTGCTGTGTCTTTTTCTGGTGGAGAAAAACTACAATATGCTCTCCGGCCTTATACTCAGTATAGAGGTTATTGTTTACGCCTTTTTGGTGATGTTTGTTTTTGGCGTGAACAATTTCATAATAATGAATTTCGCCGTAACACTGATGATGCAGCTGGTGGTGCGCTATGCCCGCACGGCCGTGCGCGTAACGATGATATTTATACTGTGGGCCTGCATGATAGTTACGGGAGTATTCACCTTCTGGGATCTGCTTCCCCCGCTTATAGACCTTGGGCAGTATGCCTTCTGGTTCAGCATGATAAATCTGCATACGGGTATTTTGGGCATAATAGCGGAGCTCACCGTGGACAGCATGGTCGGCCAGCTCATAAGCCGCTTCAATCAGGAGCAGCTGGAAAAATTCCGCTCCGAGGCAAACCTCGATCCGCTTACCGATCTTTTCAACAGGCGCTACGCCTCCATTGTGCTGAACCAGCTCCAAAAAGGAGAAATGGGGCAGCAGTGGTGCGTGGCTATGCTGGATATAGATGATTTCAAAATAGTGAACGACAACTATGGCCACGAGGTGGGAGACCGCGTGCTAAAGGCGCTCTCCATAAAGCTCACCGAAACGCTGCGCAATACGGATTACGTATTTCGCTGGGGCGGGGAGGAATTCCTCATATTGCTAAAGGATGTGGACACCACCAAAGCCTTCCGCGTGCTGGATAAGCTTCGAAAAGCGGTGGCGGCCATGGATGTGCTTTTAAGCGACGGTTCGCGGCTAAAGGTGACCGTGACGATGGGCATCGCCAAAATGGTGCTTGCCGATATAGACGGCAGTGTGCGCATAAGCGACCAGAAGCTGTATGAGGGCAAGAACATAGGCAAAAACGTTGTGGTGGTATGAACGGTAAAAACACATGAGAGAAATAAACTGCGAAAGTATAACAAGCAAAGTAAGAGAGCTTTTTTTGCGCGCCACAAACGCGCCGGATGAGGGGGGTATGCGCCTTATGCGGCAGGCGGAGCAGCGCGAAAGCCTGCCCCACGCGCGCGAGATACTGCGCCAATTGAACGAAAACAACCGCATAGCAATAGCGGAGGATACGCCCGCCTGCCAGGATACCGGTCTGGCGGTGGTTTTTTTGGACGTTGGGCAGGAGGTGCACGTTACGGGCGATCTATACGCCGCCGTTAACGAGGGTGTGCGCCGCGCCTATGCCGACGGCTATTTGAGAAAATCCGTGCTTGACCCTCTTACCCGCCAAAACACCGGAGACAACACGCCCGCCGTTGTGCACACGCGCATAGTGCCGGGCGACAGCATACATATAACCGCCGCGCCCAAGGGCTTTGGCAGCGAAAATATGAGCCGTGTGGCCATGCTGAAACCCTCTGACGGAGCGGCAGGCGTTGCGGAATTTTTGGTGGAGTGCGCGAGGAGCGCGGGCGGAAGCCCCTGCCCGCCCGTTGTGCTGGGCGTGGGAATAGGCGGCACATTCGAATCCTGCGCGCTGCTCGCAAAAAGGCAGCTGCTGCGCCCGGTGGGGCAGCCCTCTTCCGACGCACAGCTTGCGCGTATGGAGGCCGGGGTGAAAGAACGCATAAACGCGCTTGGAATGGGGCCTATGGGGCTGGGCGGGCAGACCTACTGCCTCGCCGTGCACATGGCGAAGGAGCCCACGCACATTGCCGGGCTGCCCGTAGCCGTCAACTTTTGCTGCCACATGCTGCGCCACGCCAGCGCCGTTCTCTGACACCCTCTACAATAATTTAACAAACTGTGAACAACGGGAACCGCGCGCGCGAAACTCCCGTCTATGCTATTAGTAATAAATGTCGGCGTTGCCACATGATGCGTAGTATAAAATAACAAGAAATTGGTGTGTTTATGACTAGACTTACACTGCCGTTTTTGAACGGCGAAACGGAAAAACTTAAAGCGGGAGACACCGTTCTTCTGTCCGGCGAAATATATACTGCGCGGGACGCGGCACACAAGCGGCTCACCGAAATGATGGATCGCGGGGAAGACTTACCCATAGAGCTATCTGGATGCGCCATATATTACGTGGGCGCCTGCCCCGCCAAACCGGGCGAGGTGATAGGCTCTTGCGGCCCGACCAGCGCGCTAAGGATGGACGCTTACGCTCCACGGCTTTTCGACCGCGGTGTAAAGTGCACCATTGCCAAGGGGCCTGTGGCGCGGAGCGTGGTGGACAGCATAGTCAAAAACGGCGCTGTGTACCTTTGCGCGGCGGGCGGCGCGGGCGCGCTCATAAAAAAATGCGTGAAGCGCTGCGAGCCGGTGGCCTTCAGCGATCTGGGAACGGAAGCTATATACAAGCTCACCGTGGACGATATGCCGCTTATCGTGGGCATAGACAGCAGGGGGGATTCACTATTTATATGAATGTAAAAACTGCGCTTATAACGGGCGCGTCACGCGGTATAGGCCGCGCCGCCGCCGAGGCCTTCGCCAAGGACGGCTATAACGTTGTAATAAACTACAATAAAAGCGAGACGCAGGCGCTTCAGTTGGAGCGGCTCATAAACGAGAACACGGGCGTTGCCGCGATGGCCGTGCAGGCCGATGTTTCCTGCGAGGCGCAGGTGAACGAAATGTTCGGCGCGGCGCTCTCGCGCTTTGCTACCATTGACGCGCTGGTCAACAACGCGGGCGTAAGCTGCCAGTCGCTCCTGACCGATATGACGCTGGCGCAGTGGGAGGATATATTCGCCGTTAACATGCGCAGCGCCTTTCTGTGCGCGCGTGCGGCGCTGCCCGGCATGATAGGCAATCGCTATGGCCGCATAATAAACATATCCTCCATATGGGGGATGGCGGGCGCTTCCTGCGAGGTGGCGTATTCGGCCTCCAAAGCGGCGCTGATAGGCTTCACAAAGGCGCTGGCCAAGGAGGTTGGGCCGAGCGGCGTAACGGTGAACTGCGTTGCGCCCGGCCTTATAGACACGCAAATGAACGCGGGTTTCGAACAGGAGGATATGGTCGCGCTGATAGACCAAACGCCGCTCATGCGCGTAGGCGGACCGGAGGAGGTGGCAAGCGCCGCGCTGTATCTGGCTTCGGATGACGCGGGCTTCATAACCGGGCAGGTTTTGAGCCCCAACGGAGGTTTTGTGATATGAGCGTAGAGCTGAGGCAAAGCGTGAAGCGTATGCTTCCGTACATAGGCACGCTGGCGGCATTTTATTACGCTGTGCCCTTGGCCTCGCTCATAGGGTCGCACGCGGTGGATTCCACCATGCTCATGTATGTGCTGTACATATTCAACCCGGCCGTCGTTTTCATAACGAACATGGTGTACACCATGCGGCACGGCTTCAATTGGTTTTTGCCGCTTTTGACGGGCGCACTGTTTGTGCCCAGCATACCCATTTTTTACAATCAAACAGCCATAATATATATATTTTCCTACATAGTGCTGGGCTTCATAGGCGCGGCGGCCGGTTTTTCCATACGCAAAAACGGCGGGCAATGACACTCCCCCGCCCAGGCTCAGCGCCGTATCACTCCATACTTTTGAGCGATTCCACCATGCTTATCTTTCGCAAACGCAGATTCATGAGAGCGTTCACCACAAAGGCAAAGCCGAAGGTGAGCGCCACCGAATAAAAATAGCTCAGCGGCAGTATGCTCCGTTCGAACATCACCATATCCACCTCGGCGGTGGAAACCACGAACTGGTGCAGGAATATGCCGCCCACCAGCCCCAGCGCCGCGCCTATGGCCGTGAGCGCTATGTTTTCGCGGTAAACGTATGCGGATACCTCGCCGCCGTAAAAGCCCAGCACCTTTATGGTGGCTATCTCGCGCGTTCGCTCCGTTATGTTTATGTTCACAAGATTGTACAGCACTATGAAGGCCAGCAGGTTGGCACAAATTATGAGCAGCCACACCACAGAATCAAGGCTCTTCATTATATCCTCGAAATCGCGCGCTATCTTGGACGTGAAGCTCACCGATTCCACGCCCGGCTCCGCCAAGAGCCGCGTGGAGATCTCCGCTTCGGCCGCTTCTGTCACGCCCTCGCCCACGTCTATGAAAAGCTCTTTGAATTCGGGTTTGCCGAAAGCGGCGGCGTAATCATCAGCCGTCATGTATACATAGTTGTATATATAGTTTTCCGTTATGCCGCCCACCATAAGCTGGGCGTTTTCGGTGTCTCCCTTGGTGAGCGTGAAGCTGTCGCCCACCTTTAGCCCCAGCGTGTTTGCCAGCTTTTCGGCCACCACCACGCCATTTGCGGGGAAGGCCACCGGCTCGTCCGAAACGCGGTCTTTAAAATTCACAAAATCGTGTAGCCGCGCCGCGTCCTCCGCCGCCAGCACGTAACCCTCCAGGCTCTTGCCGCCGATTTTGGCGGTGACGGGCTGTTGCGTAACATATAGGTGCTCCTTCGTTATATCAGAAAGCAGCGCGTTGAGCGGCGTGTCCTCGGCCGAGGATGAGGGGTCCTCCACGGTGACGGTGGCGTCATAGCGATGTATATCAGAAAACTGGCGGGAAACTATGCCCGCTATGGAGTCTTTGAGGCCAAAGCCGGTAAGCAGAAGCGCCGTGCAGCCGCCAATGCCTATCGCCGTCATCAAAAAGCGCTTTTTGTAGCGGAACAGATTGCGCACCGTCACCTTTTGCGTGAAATTAAGCCGCTTCCACAGGCCGTTGAATCTCTCCAAAAATACGCGCTTTCCGGCGGGCGGCGCCTTAGGGCGTATAAGCTCGGCCGGAACGGCCACAAGCTCGTTCAGGCAGGCTCCCAGCGCGGCCAGCACCGTGCAGGCTATCGCCGCACCCGAGGCCATCAGCGCCAGATCGGGCTGGAAGGCCGCTATTATGGGCGGCATCGTATACATTATGCCGTAGGCGTTGAATACCGCGTTGGGGAATATCCAAAAGCCGGCCGCAAGACCGGCCGCGCTGCCCGATATGCTGGCTATCATTGCATAGCTTATAAACTTGGACGCAACGGCTGCCCGGCTGTAGCCCAGCGCCTTGAGAACGCCTATCTGCGTGCGCTGCTCCTCCACCATGCGCGTCATTGTGGTGAGGCACACCAGCGCCGCCACCAGGAAGAAGAACACGGGAAAAACGGAGGACACCGCGCCCACCCTGTCCGCGTCCGAGCCGAAGCCCACATAGCCCGGGTTTGTATCCCTTGTGAGCACGAACCACTCCGGCTGCTCCAGCTCGGCCAGCTTTTGTTTCGCGTCTGTAAGCTCAGGCTCTTTTTCGGCCACCTCGGCGTTTCCCTCGTCTATCTCTTTTTGGGCATCATCCAGCTTTACATTCGCGTCCGCCAGCTTTTCCTGCGCGTCCGCTATTTCCGTGTCCGCAGTTTGCTTCGCCTCGGCGTAGTCCGCCCTGCCCTGAGCAAGCTCTTCCTGCGAGGCGACCAGCTTGGCCTGTCCGTCCGCAAGCTGCGCCCAGCCGCTGTCCAGCGTTTGGCGGGCGTTAGAAAGCTGTGCTTGAGCGTCTGCGGATCGAGAATCCAGCTCCTTTTGCGCTTCGTCAAGCTGCCGCTCTGCCGCCTCTATCTGTGCCGCCGCCGCAGACAGCTCTGTTTGCTTTTGCTCAAGCTGCGGCTTCAGCGCGTCCGCCTGAGCTTGCAGCGCCGCCGCTTCCTCCGGCCTGCCCGCCTGCTTTAGCTGCTCTATCTGCTCCAGCATGGCGCCGTACTGCGCCCACGCCGCGTCCAGCTCTGCCTTGGCGATCTCGTACTGCTGCTTTTGGGGAGCCAGCTCGCCTCTGCCCGCGTCTATACGCGCCTGCGCCTCTGCAGTCCCGCTTTCAAACTCGCTCTTTTGCGCCGCGTATTCCGCCTCGCCCGCGTTGAGCTTGTCTTTGCTGGCGGCCATCTCCTCCCGCGCGTCCGCTATGGCCTGCTCGCCACCGTCCAGCTTTTGCCTCGCGTCCGCCAGCTTTTGCTCCGCCTCCGCCTTCTTGTCCTCAAACTCGGCCTGTGCGTCGTTGTATTCGGCCGTTTTGGCGTTCAGCTCGGCCTGCCCGTCCGCCAGCTTTTGCTTTGCGTCGTTCAGTTTTTGCTCCGCTTCGTCTATCTTGTCCTGCGCTTCGGTCTTTATGTCCTCATAGCGCAAATTCGCGCGCGCCTCGCCGAAGCGCTCCAGCTCGGTCACGCGCGCGTCTATGAGGTCTTTATATTCGTCCGAATATGTTTGCAGGCCGGCCGCGCCCTCCACCGTGGCGAACACCTCCGTGTAATATTCGCTTGATGCCGCCTGCGTGGGTATTATGACGTAGCTTGATATCTTGCCGTTGCCTATGTCCGTATTGCCGCGCTGGAAGGATATATAGTAGGGCGAATTCACCATGCCCACCACAGTGAATGTTTTGCGCGCGAACATATCCAGCGTATCCTCTGTGTTGTCCGCCGAAACTGTTATGGTGTCGCCGATCTTGGCCCCGTCGCCCATCGCTAGGGAATGCGCGTCCATCAGGCATTCGTCCGGCGCCGCGGGAAGGCGGCCCTCCGTGAGCACAGGCTCGTTCATGCGCGGAGCCTGAGCGGAAAAATCCATGGCGTGCACCTTCACGGCCTTGGTGCCGTCCGGCATATCCAGCAGCGCGTCCATGCCATAGGTGGGCATGACCGCCGCCACGCCCGGCTGCGCGCTGAGCGCGGCAATGTCCTCCTCCGTGAAGCCGAAGGTGGACAAAAGGCGTATATCCATGAGCCTTTGCTCGTCAAAATACGCGTCCGCCGTGGCCTTCATATCGGGCGTGGTGGCTTTTAAGCCCGCAAAAAAACCAACGCCCAGCGCCACAATTGCGAATATGGCGATGAAGCGTCCGGCGGTAGAGCGTATTTCCTTGAATATATCCTTTATAAGCGCAGATCTCATACCCCAACCTTTGGCCGCGCGATTCTTGTTACGGCCTTTTTATAGCGCGAAGCGCGTTTGGAATGGCAGACGTGTTCTGCGCTGCTCTTGCGCAGAACGTGCCACGCCGCAGGCGCGGCGCTTCCGAATTAAAATAGATGTTTTAATTTGGAATTAGTATTACCATTCTATGCTGTCAACGGAGGCCGGGTTTTCGTTCATGCGCGTGTAGGCCACCCGTCCGTTCTTTATTTTTATTATTCTGTCCGCCATCTGCGTGATGGCCGTGTTGTGCGTTATAACTATGACCGTCATGCCGGACTGCCTGCATGTGTCCTGCAATAGATGCAATATGGATTTTCCCGTTTCATCGTCCAGCGCGCCCGTGGGCTCGTCGCACAAAAGCAGCTTGGGGTTTTTGGCCAGCGCGCGCGCTATGGCCACGCGCTGCTGTTCTCCGCCCGAAAGCTGGGAGGGGAAATTGTTCATGCGGTGCGCCAGCCCCACCTCGGTAAGCACCGTTTCCGCGTCCAGCGGGTCTTTACATATCTGAGAAGCCAGCTCCACATTTTCGAGCGCGGTGAGGTTTTGTATGAGGTTGTAAAACTGAAAAACGAAGCCCACGTCATAGCGGCGGAAGGTGGTGAGCTGCCGCTGGTTCATGGCGGAGACCTCCGTTCCGTCCAGCATTATGTGCCCGCCGCTGGCGCTGTCCATACCGCCCAGCATGTTCAGTATGGTGGTCTTGCCCGCGCCCGAGGGCCCCACTATAACGCAAAACTCGCCCTCCTCTATTGTGAAGGTCACGCCGTCCACCGCGTTTATGGACACCTCGCCCATTTTGTATACCTTCGTAACGTCGGTAAATTCTATAAATCCCGCCATGTCAAACTCTCCGAATCAGTATTTTTCTAATATTGTTATAATACCACTCCGCGAGCGGTATATAAACCATTTTTCAATATTTGTTCATTGTATGCACCTTAGGGGCTCTTTTGGTTGAGATTGCGCGCGCCTTGTGTTATACTATGCAAAAATTTAAGTATTTGCCCGCCCGGCGGGTTTATCCACCAAAAAACGGAGAGTTTTAAAATGCAGGAATCAGGCGAAAACTATCTTGAAACCATTTTGATACTGAAAAACAGAAGCGACGCCGTGCGCTCTATAGACATTGCGAACGAGCTGGGTTTTTCAAAGCCCAGCATAAGCCGCGCTATGGGGATCTTGAAGGACGGCGGGCTTATAACGATAGACGGCAGCGGCTTCATAGATTTTACGGACGAGGGGCGTGCCAAGGCGGAGGCCGTATACGAACGGCACCGCATAATCACCCGTTTTTTAACGGATACGCTGGGCGTGGACGAGGCTACCGCCAGCGCGGACGCCTGCCGCATAGAGCATGTGATAAGCCAGACCAGCTTTGAGCAGATGAGAAAATTTACCAAAAAAAGTGATTGACAGCAACGCAGTGCGCGTGTTATTATTTAGAAGCAGTTAGCAGGAGCTAATCCGAACTCGCGATCGGGCTGGCCGTACAACGCAGCCGCGCATGGGGTGCGGCTTCCTGATTCAAAACCATATATAGACAAAAGGGGCTGTCTCAGAAAGAAACAAGGCTCAAAGCAAAAAAACAGGCAAGTGCGT
>CAYXFB010000081.1:0-10067 GCA_964464145.1 uncultured Christensenella sp. | reverse complement strand
ATCTATTCTAACAAAAAAGCCAACCTTTTGGTTGACTTTTTCGACAGTCTGACACGCCCTATTCAAACAGGGCGTGTTTTTGCTTTCTTATTCGGGTCTGCTGTAATATAGTATCTGCCAGATAACGCCGAATTTATCCGTTATCATGCCGTAAAGATCGCTGAAGAATGTTTTTTGCAATTCTTGATCCACCGTACCGCCCTCGCTGAGCGCCTTAAAAACGCGCTCCACCTCGGCCTTGTCGTTCAGGCTGAGGGTGGGGCTTATGTTGTTGCCCATTTTAAGCGGCATACCCGTGGGCATGTCCATCATCATGAGCACGGTATCGCCCATGGGTACGCCCACGTACATAACCTTATCCTTGTCCGCCTCGGGCATTTCGTAGGCGGGATTGGGGGGCGCTTCAGAGAATGTCATGAGATTGCTTACCTTAGAGCCAAAGGCCTTGGCGTAAAACTCCGCCGCCTCTCGGCAGTTGCCGTCAAAATTGATGAACATTTCAAGTTGCATGAAAATTTCTCCTTAATTTATATTGATATCGTTATATACTATTCCCGTTTAAAAAACGTTACGTTTTTTATAGCGCGAAGCGCGTTCGGGATTGCATGAGACGAGTTCTGCGCCATTTGGCGCAGAACATGAGCCTCGCAAAGCGAGGTGACATCAAATTAAAAGCATTGTTTTTAATTTGATATTAGTATTATAAACAGTTATTCGCCAAGCGAAGCCACAAGTTCGGGCGTCAGCTCGGAAAAATCATTTATTTGCGCGTCGGGCAGCACTCCTTCAAGCGGCTTGTAGCGAAAGCCTATCACGCGCATACCCGCCGCGCGCGCAGAGAGTATGCCGTTTTTGGAATCCTCTATGGCAAGGCATTGCGCGGGCGGCACGCCTATAAGCTCCGCACAGCGCAGATATACGTCGGGCGCGGGCTTGTGCGCCGTCACGCTCGCGTTGTGCGTGTACGCGTCCACATGGTTTTGCGCGCCGTTGTTTTTTAGCGCGGATATAACGTTCACCTCGTGGTTGGAGGTGGCTATGCCGATCTTGCAGCCCGCATCCCGGAGCCGCTTGAGCGCTTCAAAGGCCCCCTCCATGGGCGGTATCTCGCCCGAGGCGAACTTGGCGCACATAACCTCTTTTTCGGTATCCAGTATATGATCCAGCGAGGCGGTAAGCCCGTATTTTTCTATCAGATATGTCCAGATGGAACGGGAGGGTATGCCCAGGCAATGCGCTTTTTCCTCGTCCGAAAGCTCTAAACCCAGGCTTTGCGCCATGCGGCCATGCTGCGCGAAGCTGGCCGGTTCGGAGTCCATAAGTACGCCGTCCATATCGAACAGTATCGCCTTAATCAATGGGAGCCGTCCTTTCGCTGGCCAGGGCTGAGGGCGGAAAGGCTCTGCCGTGGCCGGGCATTATGGAGGTGGCGCCACAGGTGAGTATCTTTTGCGTGCTTTGCAGCATTGTCTCCCCGTTCTCAAAAAGCCGCGCGTGAGTGGGGCGCATTATGTTGAACATAGCGTCGCCCACAATAATATATTGGTCGCACAAAAGCCCCAGCGAGCCCGCCGTATGGCCGGGAAGCGCGGTCACCACAGCGCCCGGCGCGCCGTATTCTGTCAGCGTGTCTCCATCGTTTAAAAAAAGGTCGGGCGTGAAGCGGGGCGCTTTATACATACTGCGCTCCGAGCTGCCCAATATCATGCGCCCCAAAAAGGTGTCCGCGGTTAAGGGGTGCTTCTTTAGATCCTCGCCAATTAGCGGCACATCCGCCTCGGCCATGCCTATCTTCGCGCCCAGCTTTTGCGCCAAAAAGGCGGCGTTTCCGGTGTGATCCGTATGCCCGTGCGTCAGAAATATCAGCTTCACGTTTTGCTCCTTCAGCCTTTCGTAAAGCATATCCTTATAGTGAAACACGGCGGTGTCCACCAGTATGCTGCCGTTCCCGCCGCTGATCAGCCAGCAATTCACCATGCCGCACTTTATGCGCTCTATCTTCATTTCAAAAGCTCCTCCACCGTGAGCTCCAGCCGCATACCGCGCGAAGCCTTCACCAGCACGGTATCCCCCTCAAGTATTAGCTCCGGCAGCTTTTCCAGCAGCTCGTCCTGCGTTTCAAACCAGACGGCGCTGCCGCCCGCCTCCTTCGCGCCCAGGAAAATCTCCTCGGCAAGGCCGCCCACACATATTATAAGCTCTATGTCCTTTTGCACGGCCAGCTGGCCAAGCTCGTTGTGGAAGCGCTGCGAGCCTTCGCCCAGCTCGTACATGTCGCCCAGTATGGCAACCCTGCGCCCCTTTGCCGTTTGCAGCACATCCAGCGCCGTTTCCATAGACTGCGGATTCGCGTTGTATGTGTCATTCAGCACCGTTATGCCGTTTGCGTTTGTTATTGCCATGCGGCCGCCCACCGGACGGTAGGCCGCCAGCCCGGCCGCCACGTCCGTGACGGGCATGCCGAAGGCGTGACCCACGGCCGCCGCCGCCAGCGCGTTTTGCGCCATGTGCTCTCCGGGCGAGGGTATGTGCGCGTAAAAGCAGGAATCCTTATAGCATATGCTCATATCGAGGCCTTTTAAGCCGCGCTTGTGTATCGAATCGGCGTAAAAATTGCAGTCCTTATTGAGGCCGAAGGTGGCCGCGTCGTCGCGCAGCGCCTTGAGCCGCCGCAATATGGAGTCGTCCCCGTTTAAAAGCACCTTGCCGCCCGTCGCGAGGTATTCGAACATCTCACTCTTCGCCCGCAGTATGCCCTCCTTAGAGCCGAGGTGCTCTATATGCGCCGTGCCTATGTTGGTGAGAAGCGCAACATCCGGCTTAACGATTTTCGACAGCCGCTTTATTTCGCCGAAATGGTTTGTGCCCATCTCTATCACGGCAATATCGTAGCTGTCATCCAGCCTGAAAACGGTTAGCGGCACGCCCGTCTGGTTGTTTAGGTTGCCCTCCGTTTTCAGCACGTTGAAGCGCTGGGAAAGCACGCAGGCCACCATTTCCTTTGTTGTGGTCTTGCCCACACTGCCCGTTATTCCCACTATCTTGAGCTTCTTGAAAAGCCCGCGGTAAAACTCCGCAAGGTTTTGCAGCGCGGCAAGAGAATCATCCACCAATATATACGGCTTGTTTTCGTGGAGCAGTTTTTCGCTCACACAGCAGAGCGCGCCCGCCTCGTACGCGGGTGAAATGAAAGCATGGCCGTCGAAGCGCTCGCCCTTTATGGGCACGAATATAGCGCCCGGAGTAACGTTGCGGTTGTCTATAACAACGCCCGATACTATTTCGTCCAGTGAGGCGGCGTCTCCATGATATTCCCCGCCAATAGCGGCTACCGCCTGCCTAAGAGTAAATTCCTTCATAGCAAAATTATCCCGCTTATCTATTCATATTTTTTGAGCGAAAGCTCTATTATTTTTCCGCAGAGCTGCTCATAGCTTATGCCCACGGCCGCCGCCTCCTGGGGAAGCAGGCTGGTGGGGGTCATGCCGGGCAGCGTGTTCATCTCCAGGCAATAAAGGTCTCCCGCTGCGTCCAGTATAAACTCACCGCGAGAGTATACCTCCAGGCGAAGCGCTTTGTGCGCCGCCACGGCATAGCGCCGCATTGCCGCCTCCGTGCCCTCGTCTATATCCGCCGGGCAGACCTCCTTTGTCCAGCCCGCCTGATATTTGTGCGCGTAGTCATAAAAGCCCTCGTTGGGTATTATCTCAATGGCGGGCAGAGCGGTATCGCCCAGCACGCCCACGGAAAATTCCCTGCCCTTTATATACTGCTCCACCAGCACCTCGTCCTCCAGCAAAAAGGCCTCACAGAGCGCCGCTTCAAGCTCCGTTTTGTCTTTCGCTATGGCAACGCCTATGGAGGAGCCGCCGGAGCAGGGCTTTACCACGCAGGGAAAACCTAAGGCGTCAGCGCCCTTGCTGCTGCCGCCGCGAAAGAAGGAAGCGCCCGCAGGTGTGGGTATGCCCGCGCCTGTAAAAGCCTGCTTTGCCAGCGTTTTGTTCATGGCCAGCGCGCTTCCTAGGTAGCCCGCGCCCGTGTATTTTATGCCAAGCACATCGAAAAAGGCCTGCATACGCCCGTTTTCGCCGTCCTCACCGTGCAGTCCCATGTACACAATATCGGCGGCGTGGCACAGCTCTATGACGTTTTTGCCTATCTCGCCGAGGCCGCTGTCTTCGCGCGAGGCGCGCACCGCGGCTATATCGGGAGCGTTTTCCCCTACCTTATATACGCTCTCGTCCGCATTTTTAAACGCGTCCGATATATTTTCGGGCAAATTTTCCATGCCGAAGAATACGTCCACCAAAAGAGCGTTGTGCCCTGCCCGCCGCAGCGCGCCCGCCACAAGAGAACCGGACGAAAGCGAAACCTCGCGCTCCACGCTGAGGCCGCCCGCCAGAACCACAATATCCATAAAAACTCTCCCCATACTATAATTTTTATACAATAGATACTATTATATCACACTGGTTTTGCCATGCAATGTTTTTAACACCGTCACAAACCTGCGTTAAATACTCACATCACCATCACATTTGCGCAATATTCTGTTACTGACAAAGGCGGACAGGCCAAAATACATAAGAATAATATTGACATGAAAGGCAGTATCTATAGAAATGAAGGGTAAAAAAAAGAGCGGTGCAAAAAAATGGATAACGATCGGCGCGGTAGGGGTGGCGGCGGTGCTTGTGGTGACCCTGGTGGTGCCCAGGCTCACGCCCGGCGTACAGGCGGCGGACATAAGCCTCAGCACGGCCACGGCGGAGACGGGCAGCATTGAGGTAACGGTGGAGGGCTCGGGCAGTCTCAGCTCGGGCGGCACGGTGAATGTTGACATACCCGCCTCTTTAAAGGTGGACGAGGTGCTTGTTTCGGCGGGCGATTCTGTTTCGGCGGGCGAAGAGCTGGCCAAGCTGAACGCCGATTCCGTGAACAAGGCGATAGAGGAGGCGCGGGACAGCATAGACGGCATAGACAGCCAGATAGACGCGCTCAGCGATACGGAGACGGACAGCGTGACCGCGCCGGTGGCCGGCCGTGTGAAGAGCATAGCCGTAGCGGCCGGCAGCGACTTGCAGCAGGCGGTGGAGCAGCAGGGCGGCATAATGGTGCTCTCGCTGGACGGTAAAATGAAGCTCACGGCGGATGCTACCGAAGGAACGGAGGTGGGCGACGAGGTAACGGTCACGCTGGCCGACGGTACGGAGAAGGAGGGCAGCGTGGTGAGCGTGGCGGACGGAAAATGCACGGTGACGCTGACTGACAACGGGCCGGTGGCGGGCGAGACGGCCAGCGTGACAAATGAGGACGGAACGGCAATGGGCAGCGGTACGCTGGAGGTGAACGTGGCGCTCAACGTTATGGGCAGTGGCATAGCGGCCAGCATAGATGTGGATGTGGACGAGAAGGTATCGGCGGGCGACACGCTGGTAACGCTTTCGGAGGACATGGCAACAAGCGAGTATCAGAGCCTTTTATCTCAGCGCGCCGAATATGAAGCGCTGCTCAAACAGCTTTATACATACAAGAGCGCAGGCGTGTTAACGGCGGAGTATGCCGGCGTGGTGAATGAAGTCAGCATAACGGCAACGGCCACGACGAATTCATCCGCAAGTGCGGGCACCGGCTCGGATGCGAGCGGCGCGCCCATGTCCTACAGCGATACGGGCGAACAGGTGACGCCGCTTTCCTCGGAAACATCGGACGCGCAGGTGGTGCTGCTCTCGGCAACGCTGGCGGAGGGCGAAACGCCCACGGATCAGCCCGCCGAAGAGCCCCAGCCCGGCGAGACGACCGCGCCGGAGCCTACCGAAACGCCGGAGCCTAGCGAGGTGACGGACATAACGGGCGCGCTGGAGATATTCATAAACAACCCGGTAACGGGCAACACGCCGCAAACGGCCACCATGCCCACGGCGGGCTACGCGGGCAGCATAAGCTGGCAGCCGCAATCCAAGCAATTCGAACAGCAGACGGCCTACGCGGCAACGGTCACGCTAAAGGCGAACGCGGGCTACCGCTTCGCGCAGGATGTGCAGCCGAACGTGAGCGGCGCGCAGGTGGCGGGCGTGGCGGTGAGCGGCGAGGAGCAGGCAAACACGCTGAGCTTTACGGCAACCTTCTCTCCCACGGGCGAGGCGCAAAGCCAGCAGAACCAGCAAGCCCAGCAATCTATGCAAAGCGCCGCGACCTCTATGAGCGGCGGCGTAAGCGTGAGCGGGGGTTCATCATACAGCGGTTCAACGAGCGGCACCTCATCGGCGTCAACCTCTGCCGCAAGCAGCACGGCAACGGACACCTCTCTTGATACTCAAACGGCGTTGACACTTAAAACGGGCAGCGTGAGCACGCTGACTATAAGCGTGGACGAGCTGGATATACTTTCCATAGCCGCCGGGCAGGAGGCCGGCGTGGTGCTGGACGCGTTGCCAAACGAGACATTCACGGGTGTGGTGGACAAGATCTCCGCCACGGGCAGCTCGCAATCGGGCGTGACAACATACCCGGTCACAATAACGCTTGAGGCGGATTCCCGCCTTATGGAGGGCATGAACGCCACGGCGACCATAGTGACAGACGTGGCGGAAAATATAATCACAATACCCATGGACGCGCTGCAGGAGACGGGGGATGAAAAATATGTGTTCGTGGTAACGGACGAAACGGCGGCGCAAGGCACGGAAGAAGAGGGCGAAAACGCCTCGATGGGCGAACGCAGGCAGGTGGAAACGGGTATTTCGGACGGCCTGAACGTGGAGATAACCTCCGGGCTAACGGAGGGCGAGGTGGTGGCCTATCAGGCCAAGACAAGCGAGGCGTCAAACCAATTCATGATGGGCGGCATGGCAATGGGCGGCGGCAATATGAGCGGCCAGCGCATGGAGCCGCCCAGCGGCGGCATGGGCGGCGGACCTCCGCAGTGAGCGCGGAAATAGCGGAGGTATAAGCCATGATAGAGATGAAAGATATTTCGAGGATATATAGCATAGGCGGAGAGGAGCTTTTCGCGCTGAACAAAGCTTCGCTCAAGATAGAGGAGGGGGAGTTTGCCGCCATAATAGGCCCCTCGGGCAGCGGGAAATCCACTCTGATGAACATAATGGGCTGCCTTGACACGGCGGACAGCGGAGAATATATGCTGGACGGCCTCTCAATAGAGGACTACACGGAGGAGGGGCTGGCCGAGGTGAGAAGCCGCAAGATAGGCTTTGTTTTCCAAAGCTTCAATCTGCTCAATAAGATGTCCGCAATTGAAAATGTGGAGCTGCCGCTCATATATCAAAACAAGAAGCGCAGGGAATACCGCGAGCGTGCGGTGGCGGCGCTCCGGCGCATGGGGCTTTCGGAGCGGCTTAATCACAAGCCCACAGAGCTTTCGGGCGGGCAGCAGCAGCGCGTGGCCATAGCCCGCGCGCTCGTGACGGAGCCCGCGCTCATACTGGCTGACGAGCCCACGGGCAATCTGGATCACAGCACGGGCGAGGAGATAATGCAGCTTTTCAGGGAACTGAACGAGGCGGGACATACTATAGTGCTGATAACGCACGACAACGAAATAGCCCTCGCGGCCAAGCGCCGCATACGCATATTGGACGGGCGGATAACGGAGGACAGCGCGCTATGTTAGCACAATCCTTCAGAATGGCCTTTTCCTCCATAGCGTCCAACAAAATGCGCTCCTTCCTCACCATGCTGGGCATAATAATTGGCATAATGGCGGTGGTGGTGCTGGTGTCCATCGTGAGCGGGGCAACAAGCTCTGTTATGGGCAGCCTTGAGAGCCTGGGCGCGGAAAAGCTGAGCGTTAATATAATGGACTCTAGGAACCGCACGTTTTCTTTGGCGGAGCTGAACGAAATGGCGGCGGGCTCGGAAAGCATTGCGCTGGTAGCTCCGCAGGTGACGGGAAGCTCCACCGTGAAGGCGGGCGACACCTCCGCTTCGGGCAGCATAGTGGGAACCACGCCGCAGTATATGGAAATTGAGCAGCTCGATCTGCAATACGGCCGCTCCATAAAAACGCCAGACCTTGAAAACAGCTCCGCCGTGGCAGTGATAGGGCAGGACATCGCGGAAGACCTTTTCAGCAGCGCGGACGTGGTGGGGCAGACATTCTCTATAGACGGGCGAACCTTCACCGTGGTGGGCGTGCTGGAGGACGCGGGCTCCAGCATAATGGGCTCCACCAACAGCAAAATAATAATACCCTACACGCTGGCGCAGCGCATGTATGGGGTAAAGGGGGTGACCAGCTTTACGGCGCTGGCGGCGGACAGCGAATCGGTGGACAGCGCGGAGGCCTATGTGGAGGCCACGCTGCTGGAAAAATATAAGGACGAGGATTCCTATAACATATTCAATCAGAGCACCATGCTGGAATCCATGAGCAGTATAACGGATACCATGTCGCTCATGATGGGCGGCATAGGCGGCATATCCCTGCTGGTAGGCGGCATTGGCATAATGAACATAATGCTGGTGTCTGTGGCGGAGCGCACGCGTGAGATAGGCATAAGAAAGGCCATAGGTGCGGGAAGGAGGCGCATACTGATGCAGTTTCTCATAGAGGCGCTGGTGCTCTCTCTCTTGGGCGGGCTGGTGGGCATTGGCCTGTCCGCGCTGCTGCTCACAATACTCTCGGCGGCGCTTTCGGCCAGCTACACCATGTCTATGGGGGTCGCTCTGCTGGCGGTGGGCTTCTCGCTCGCCATAGGCCTCATATTCGGCATAAATCCGGCCAACAAGGCGGCCAAGATGCCGCCCATAGTGGCGCTTCGCACGGAGTGAGGGCAAATAATAATTAAGAATGCAGAATGCAGAATGAATGAGTCCGCTGCGCGGACGGATTTATGAAGGGCAATACACGATGCACAATGCAAAAATATTGACAGGCGCAAAGGAGTTCGTTCCGCAATATGGCGGCAAGCAAAGCCCGCGCAATTTCTCCGCTCTAAAGAAGGAGATATGGCGGGCTTTTCGCTTGTACGGCACTATAGATCACCACATTGGTAAGATTTTTCAGCGGCGGCGGCGGTTTTGTGTGCAATGTAGGTTGTATTGCTTATAAATAATTGATATAATATAGCATTGTGATGATTCTATTTTGTAATGCCAAACACAAATAGAAAGCTATGGTTTTTTACTTTGCACGCCGGAGGCGGGGGCAAAGTAAAGCTTGTCGGTGTTTTTGATATGTGCTTGGTGTAAATATGTGAAGATAGTATATTTTGGAGGTTTAGAAATGAGAAGACTTTTCACTTCGGAGTCCGTTACTGAGGGACATCCGGATAAGGTGTGCGACCAAATCTCAGACGCGGTGCTGGACGCCATACTGGCGCAGGACCCCGCGGCGCGCGTTGCTTGCGAAACGGCTGTAAACACCGGCCTGGTGCTGGTGATGGGCGAAATAACCACTTCCGCCTATGTGGATATACCCAAAATAGCGCGCGAGACTATATTGGAAATAGGTTTTGACCGCGCGGAGTACGGCTTTGACGGCCAGACCTGCGGTGTTATAACAAGCATAGACGAGCAGAGCCCGGACATAGCGATGGGCGTTGATAAGGCTCTCGAGACGCGCGAGGGCGTGGACGCGGAGGAGAACGGCGCGGGCGATCAGGGAATGATGTTCGGCTATGCCTGTAACGAGACCGATGTGTATATGCCCATGACAAGTTACCTCGCGCAGGAGCTTTCCAAGAAGCTGGCGCAGGTGCGAAAGAGCGGCGAGCTAGATTATCTCCGTCCGGATGGTAAATCTCAGGTTACCGTGGAGTATGACGAGAATTGGAAGCCCTTCCGTGTGGACGCGGTGGTAATCTCCACCCAGCACGACCCGGAAGCCACGCAGGCCATGATCCGCAAGGATGTTATAGAGAAGGTAATAAAGCCTGTGATACCCGCCGAGATGATAGACGACGAAACAAAGATATACGTAAACCCCACGGGCAGATTCGTAATAGGCGGCCCGCAGGGAGACAGCGGCCTCACCGGACGCAAAATAATTGTGGACACCTACGGCGGAATGGGCAGGCACGGCGGCGGCGCGTTCTCCGGCAAGG
>CAYXFB010000080.1:0-10082 GCA_964464145.1 uncultured Christensenella sp. | reverse complement strand
TAACATAAATCTTGTCATTGAAAGCTTATTTACAGAGATAACTTCACAAGCTCTCTCCAAATCGAAAGTAACAATTACTTGCGTTAACGTAGCAATATTAGTCTGCTTGCTGCCAAATGTCCTTATTTCATGTGGGTTTGTGAGTTTGTTGTTATGAACGCTCTTACCAAAGAAAAGCAGTCTTGTTGGCTGTTTTTCTTTTGCCTTGATTTCATGCATCTCTAATTGACGAAATGCTGTAAGAATATTTATGCCTAAACATTCGATAACAGGACTTTTTATTTATCTAACAAGAATCAATAAATTTGTTCTTGAGAACACAAGAACAAGGTTTTTATAAGATTACTATAATCTATAAGATATTTTAGTAGCCGCTTTTCCTATGATGCGCATAGGAAAAAGCCGTGATAACGCAGAAGTAAATCTTCCAAATTTTCGATAAAAAAGGTTGAACATCAGATAAGGCGCGCGCATCGCTTTATCATCCGGCAATCGTCTTATGATATTTTTAAAAGAATAAAATTGCTTATACATCCAAAGATATCCTTGATGCAACTCATCAGGACTCATATTTTTCGGCTTGAATACAACATTGGCAGTATTGTATTTTGTTAAATCATAATCTGTAATACGGTCTGCTTTATCCAGTCGTCTATAAAGCTCTGTTCCGGGATAGGGTGTCATAATATGTGAGGTAAGTGTGGATATTTTATTTTTTACCAGCCAATTCAAAGTTTTTTTAAAGACATCAGGTTCATCGCCGTCTAATCCAAATACCATACTTGCGTTAATCATAATCCCGTGGCTATGAATTGCTTGAACAACTTGATTGTACTTTTTCACTTTATTATTTTTGTTGACATACTGTAACGAAAAATGATTAACAGATTCAAAACCGATAAACAAACACTGACAACCGGACATAGCCATTAAATCAAGCATATCCGGATAATCCACAATATCTGCGGTAACCGCCGCACCCCATTTATATTTCATGGGGCGCATGCTCTTTAGCAATTCTTTCGTATAATCCATATCTCCAATAAAATTATCATCAACAAATAGCACATGTCCTGTTTTTATAGCACGGATATCGCGCAATACATCTGATATAGGGCGGCGAACATAGAGCCTATTGTAACAGCTGTTATAACAAAAATCACAACGGTTAGGACACCCGCGGCTAGTTAATACGATATTGGAAAAAAGATATTTATTAAGCTCTAATGAATTATAATTTGGAGAAACAATTTCAGAGCCACGAAACCCTTTTGTGTCGTGGTAACATCTATGTAAACAATGATCGGTAACATCTGCAATAATTTTCTTCCAAACGCGTTCCGCCGGACCGATACAGATAGCGTCAAAATGTTGTATGCAGCTTTCAGGGCAACAAGTAACGTGTATACCGCCTGCAACAACAGGTATTCCTCGCTTACGAAACTGCTTTGCAATTTCTAGCGCACGCGGCATAACATCAAGTGTGACGGTAATGCCAACTAAGTCCACTTCACAATTCGGATCAAGCCTTTTTACATTTTCATTTAAGATAACGACCTCATGCTCCGGGGGAGTCATCTGCATTATGGTAAGCAACGCCCATGAAGGAGACATGCGTGTTTTTAGCTCTGTATCCATAGGACGTTTATTCATTTTTGGTTGGATCAATAAAATTTTCATGCTACTATTTTTTTCCACATAAGATAACAAAAAATAAATCAGCTATAACAACAGTTCCCCAATGCAACGTAGCAAACAAGATAAATTTTTCAACTATGGCGGTTGGATTATTGAGAATGAGTAAAAAGAGAACTGCTATTGCAATAATTGTAATAACAATGGCTACAGCTAAACAATTTGATAGCATAGCAACGTGATACTCATCATATGGCCGACGGCGCGAAACAATTATAATCACAACCAAAACTGTAAGAATAATCAATGCATAAGCAATATTCATTTGATTACCTGAAGCAAGAAATTCTCCCCATTTCTTCAGAGCAGGATTCGTGATTTGGTCAATGTGATGGAAATAATTTAACTTATTTTGTGAAATAAAGAAGAAAATTGTCGTATAGAATGCGGTAAATAGACTAATAAATACAATGTTGGTTGCTGGCCGCTTAAGAAATTTTATCATTTTCGGTCCTCCTCATGAAAAAGAAACAAGCTTTCGATTGAAACACCAAAAAAACGAGCCAAATCAAATGCAAGCCAAATGGAAGGATCAAATTTTCCTGTTTCGATGGCATTAATGGCCTGACGAGACACATTGACCCGCTCACTTAAATCTTTTTGTGTTAAGCCCATGCGTTCACGTAATACTTTTACTGTATTTTGCATACTATTCACCAGTTTGTGACAAGTTAACCTTACACAAAGTATATCAGAAATCCACACCATGTCAAGTTAACATGACTTTTACTGAACCTAAAGCACTGTTACTATATTGAAGTTTGCTATGCATTTAATTTTTGAATAGCAATTTATTTTTACAAATTAAAACATGTACTTTATAAGAAAATACTGTTTCTTGTTCGCTTCGTTTATGTGTGAATCGCGTACTTGCCACTCCCACATCATACTCGCATCCACCTCCTCACCAAACGGTCATAACACCCGCGTCCATCTCGCACACGGTGTCGCACAACTCCTCTATATCGGCGGCGTTGTGGCTGGCCAACAGTATGGTCTTGCCGCGCGATTTCAGCTCCTTTATTAGCTCGCGCATCTCGCCTACGCCGTGCTTATCTAGGCCGTTGAGCGGCTCGTCCAGTATGAGATAGGCGGGGTCCTCCATTATGGCCTGCGCTATGCCCAGCCGTTGGCGCATTCCCAGCGAATATTTCCCCACCGGCTTTTTGAGATCCGGCTCAAGCCCCACACGGGCGATGGCGGCGCGTATCTGCTCTTTGCCCGCTTTTTTGCGCAGCGCGGAGAGTATCTGCAAATTTTTCACACCCGAAACGTTTGTAAGAAAGCCGGGCGTTTCTATTATCACGCCCATATCCTGCGGAAAATCCGTATCCCTGCCTATTTCCTGACCGCCCACGGTGACGCTGCCCCCGCTGGGCAGCAAAAAGCCGCAGATACACTTAAACATTACCGTCTTGCCCGAGCCGTTGTTTCCCACTATGCCGTGCACCAGCCCGGCCTCAAAATCCCGCGTCACGCCGTGCAGCACCTCTTCCGTGCCGAAGCTCTTTCGCAGTTCCTTCACGCTTATAGCAATCATCACACATCACTCCCGGTAAAATTGTAGTTGAAGCTTTTCATGCCCTTGAGCGCCGCATTGAAGCAGAGCGCAATGAGGCCAATGAAAATGAGATAGGTCATCCAAAGCTGGGGCAGATAATCGTAGCCGAAATTGTGCATATAGTAGGTGGCGTGATTGAGCGGCGAAAGCCAGCCCACCGCCACGTTCGCCTTGTAAAAAAGGCTTTCGGGCAGCTCAAACAGCTTTTGTATGGTATCGGGGTTCAAAAACAGCCCGTACAGGCTGAAGCCAAAGGCCGCCACGATGCCCCACACCTGACCCTTTCGTATGTTGACCGCCAGCATTATGGAAACCAGCAGCAGCGTATAAAGCAGCATAAGCAAAAACACGCTGCCCATGCAGGCGTAGGGGGTGGACATCTCCATCGTCTTTATGGAGGCGGGCAGCGCAAGCGATTGTCCGGCGCCCGAATAGCCGAGGATAGCGCCCGTTTCGCTCCACATATTGCCAAGAAAAGACTGCGGCGCGCATACTATAGCGGTGGCCGCCAGTATGAAAAGCAAAAATATGAGCGTAGCCAGCGCCACATAAACTATCTGCCCCCACAGCCACACAACTCGCCGCGTGCGTATCAAATAGTAGGGCGTACCCGCGTTTATGAAGGGCATATCGGCGAAAAGCAGCATGAGCAGCAGCGAAACCAGCAGTATGGAGTTGGGGTCGCCGAACGACCACACAAAGCCCTCGGCTAGCTGCATGGTGGTGCTGTATTGATAGGTGAGGCTCACCGCCTTGTCGGAAAGC
The DNA here is from genome assembly GCA_964464145.1 of uncultured Christensenella sp. Taxonomy (GTDB): domain Bacteria; phylum Bacillota; class Clostridia; order Christensenellales; family Christensenellaceae; genus UBA5399. Next base: position 6,061 of record CAYXFB010000080.1, on the reverse strand, counting down.
ATAAAGCAGAGTACGAACGCCAGCAGAAAGGTGATTATCACCCGCGCGGATAGCCAGCGCCTGAAATTGTACGTTGCCACCGTAAAGACCTGTTTTATATCAAACATCGCGCAGCCTCCATCTTATGAGCACGGCATAGACCGCCGCCATAAAAATCGTTATGGCGCAGAGAAAAAGCAGCATATACGCCCAATCCTCGCGCGCGGCGGGCGCTATCCAGGATTGCGGGCTCAAAAGCGCGGCCTGCCTAAAATATCGTTCTTTAAATATTATGAGAAAATACGATATAACGAAGGGGCAGGCGTAGGCCAGATATTTGTTCATGCCCGCGGCGGCAACGCTTGCGCCCACCAGCGACCAAAAGCAGCCGAACACCGCCAGCAGCAGCGCGTGCTGCAAAAAAAGCGGCAGTGTGATCAGCATATCGGGTGTCACCTCCATGCCGGAGGGGCGGGAGAAATGGTTTGCGAAGGCTATGTTGTATATCAAAAGCAGCGCCATCATGCCCAAAAACAGAGCCGCGCCGCCCGAGAGCGCGGAGGCGAGAGTTTTGCCCGCCGTGTAGCCCGCCTTGCCCGCGCGCGGCAGATACATTCGCAAAAAGCGGCTATTGTATTCGTCCACAAAGCTGCCCGTGTAGCTTATGGTGCAGAGCACGGGCGCGGCCATCAGCATTATCTCGGAAGAAACGGCAGAAAAGGCAAGCTGCACGGGCAGCGCGCCGAAGGCCACATCCAGCTTGCCGCCAAAGGCCACGACCATAAGCTCAAAGCTGCCGAAAAAGCCCGCGAGCGCCACGCCCGCCACGCTTATGAGGAATATTTTGGATATGACCGCCCGTCTTATATCAAGCGCAATACTGTTCAAAACGATCCCCCCTTTAAAATCCTACAACGGAGCCGTCCAGCGCGCATATCATCACCTTGGAATAGCCGGATAAACGCATAGGCTCATCCGAGCGCGGCTGAAAATACCCTGCCATATCCGCCATCCATACGGGCACCAGCCACACATTTTGGGGATTTCCATAGGCAGGCACGTATGCCGCGGACAGCGTCACGCCCGATATCTTATATAAAGATTTGAACGAACCGTCTGCCTCGCCCTCCGCCAACTTGCCCAGTACGAAATCGCCGAAACGTATGTTGTCTATTATGCGCGGCATTATTTCCTCAAAGGGCAGCAACTGCGTATTTTCGGCCACCATCGCCACCGGGCGCACCATGTTTTGCCAATCGAAAAGCTGCACGCCCTCGTCTGTCACGAAAAGTGTAAGCTGCTCGGGCGTGAAGGGCATACGGTAATCATCGTCACTGCGCCCCATAACAGTTATGTTGTCACCCTGTACAACATAGGCCATGAGTCCGTCTATTTCGCGCTGGAAGGTTAGGCAATATCCGCTTCTTGCACGCTCCATATCAAAATCGTAGTCAGCGGCACAATCTATATCGCCCATGTCCTGATCTAAAAGCTGAACGCCACGTTCCGCGCCATACAGCTTAAAATCCGTTATGCCCAGATCGTAGAGCACCGCCTCGGCAGTCTTTTGCGCTTGCTCCTGCGTTATCCCTTTATCCCTTTCCATCACCGCGTTAAGGTTTTCGAGATACCGCTTGTACGAAACCATCCAGTCTTTGGCTGTCTCAGTCATAAGCACGGACGGAACGTCGTTTCTGTCGCGTAGGCCTTCAAGCGCTTTTATTTGCGCCTCTGAATAAATATTTCCATGCTCGAATATGAAACTGCTATTGGAGCCAGCATCCCCATCGAAACGCGTGCTTGTGATTTTGGCAACGCTTTCATCCGGGTAATTAATCTGACCCTTAAATGTATTTTTCGAAATCTGCTTTGTGTACTCCCCGCGGCGGATAAGTATAAAATCATCCTCTGGCGGATAGACATAGGCTATTTTCGCGGGTACCTGCTGCGCAGTTTCCGGTGCGGTCTTTAACAATTCGTTCAAACCGTAGTTTATGTTGCTTGTGGAATATTCATAATTCACGTCCCCGTAGCCGTCCTCCGCGTTTTCGAAGCGCTCCAGCTCCCGCTCAAGCTGCTGTTTTGTAAGCCGCTGCGGTTCGCATATCTGATTGCCCGCGGCAAAATATTCCACATATTTTTGCAGATCATCATCCGTTAGCTGTCGCTGCTCAAACTCCCACACGGGCGTGTTTGATACCTCAGGCATCGTAACGTCAGCGTCCACGTCAATTTTCAGGCAGCCGTCCAAAAACTCGCGCTGCTCTGTCCAATGCTGAGGCACCCCCACATCCTTGGGCTCGCCGTCCTGCGCGCGCGGTATCTCGCGGCCGGCCACTATTCCGCCCTCCTTATTCACCACGGGCGGTACCTCGGGCGTTGCCTGGCAGGCAGACAAAAGAAACACGGCGCATAAACTTAAAATTAATATTGTTTTTTTCATGATATACCTCAAATATGTACAAGCGGGGGAGTATTATGAAATTCCATTAGCTGCTATGCCTACATTATAGGGCTTATGGCAGATAATGGAATAAAGAAAACCACAATTTGTGTGCAGTTTTCAACATTATATATACGTTTACATATTGCGTGAACAGGCACGAAATGCCTTGTCAGCTCCGCGTTCATCCGCCAATGTAGACCTGCACCAAATAATCCCAGCTCAAAATACCGCTTACCAACACGCATTGTACGGCAAACGGAGCGGATGAGCCTCGGGTCTTTTCGGCTTCGGAAAGCAGCCCGGCCGTGACAGTGGATAGATGCTCCTCCGCGCATTCGGCGCAAATACACGCAATCTAAACATAAAGATCACAAACGAGGATGTATCCATACTCTCGCCGAAGGTGCTGGATACCATACAGGTTTCGGTCAACAACGGCAACATACTGCTGGACGGTCCCGGCGTGGGCGCGGCCGCCCAAAAGCAAATCGCCTCCCAAGCCGCAGTGTCATTCTGCAGGGGAGGCGATTTTTCACTATATGGAAGAGCGTTGAACCCAAGCGGGCAGAGCGGCGTCGATGGGGGAAGCCGCTTTACACCAGCTCGTCCAATTTTCGGCCGCTCGGATCGGTGGGGTTTTTCTCCACCTGCGTCTGCTGCGAGCTTTCCCGCGCGCGCTCCGGCTTCGAAGCCTTGCTATTAAGCTGCGCTAGCTGCTTTCTTATTTGCTGTATCTGATTCTCCAGCCGTTTGGCTTTTTCGTTGTTTTGCGCCTTCATGGCAACTTTCTTTTCCTGTGTAAGTTGCTGCAATTGTTGCTCCAGCGCGCGAGCCTGCGCGTTGCCGCTATCGTCCGGCATTTTCGCTTGCGGGGCACCGCCCATGTTCACACCTTTTATGTTCATACCTGTCACCTCACAATTAATTGTTGTGATCTCAGTATAGACAGGGTGTTTTGGCGCTTCAATGGCTTGGGTGTGAGATGTTTTTCTATTGTTGTGAAATGACCAGCAGCACGTTCAGCCTGAACATATCGCCCGATATATCCACCTCTATGTCGCCGCCGTGCTTTGCCGCCACGCTCTTTATATTGCTGAGGCCTATGCCGTAGGCGGGCGGCTCGGTCTGCTCCGCGCAGGAGTTTTCCACGCACAGCATATAGAAATTGCCCTTTTGCGAATGCGATAGGCGTATGTATCTGTTCCCGCGGGGCACGGCCTTGCACGCGGTTATGGCGTTATCAAGCGCGTTGGATAGTATTATGCACCACTCTATATCCTCCACACCGCTAAGTTGCGGCAGGCCAAGAGCGCACTCCACGGCAACCTCCTGCTGAGCGGCCATCGCCAGCTTGCTGGAAAGCAGCGCGTCTACAACGGTATTGCCCGTGCTTACGCTATAAGAAAGCGCTGCCGACATGCTTTCAAGGTTGGCCAGATAGGCGGCGGCCTCGGTGGTTTTTTCCTCCGCCAAAAGCTGCCGCAAAACGAGCAGATGGTTTTTTATATCGTGCCGAAAAGAGCGCGTTTGATCGTAACGGGATTGCGCCTCGCGCACGTACACACGCTGGTCGTTTGCCTGCTGCTTTAGCTGCGTTATGGTGTGCTCCTGCAAAAAGGCGGCTATGAGCCTCTTGTACGCCAGCAGCGTGCAGAAAAGGCCGGCAAAGGCGATCATCTGCAAAACTATTATCTCCTCGTTGTTTACGACGGGCGAGACTAACCCTTGCTCGCTGTTCCATACTATGGTGTTGCCGTATATAGTTGTGGAGACCGTTTTTTCCACGAGGGCTATAAAGAACACGGGAATGCCCACCAGCAGGAAGGTGAAGCGGTAGGTCTCGGCAATGCGCCCCTCGAAAAGCTTTACTATGAAATAAAAGGACAATATGATGAGCACGGCGGTCAAAAGATGCTGGGCGATGTCAGAATATTTCATGAAGCCGAAGGCCGCCTGCGGCAGCTCGGAGATTATCCAGTGCAGAAGGGATTGCGTGATGCCCGCTATAATGCTGTACACGGAATAAACGAGCGCCGCCACGCACAGGGCGGGCGCGGCCTTGCCCCTCAAAAAAGCAACGCCCAGCGCGCCCAGCAAAACTGTCTGCAGCAGCACGCAAACATAGCCGCTTATATAGCCGCCGCTTTCAAGCAGCAGCAGCCCAAACGAGGCGGCGGCGTACAGCACATAAGCGTACCATCCGGCTTTGCGGTCAAGCAGGCGGCAATAGTAATAAAAAAGCAGCGCGGGTATGGTGACGTAATAAAGCGCCATTGCTATGGTCCAATCCATGCGCTCTCACTTCCTTTTCATGTATCGCATCATAGCCTCGGTGAAGTTTTGATGCCGCAGGCGCGAAACGGGTATGCGCGCGCCGTTTTCCAGCGTGACACAGCCGTTTTCGTAGTTCGCGAAATAATCCAGATTCACGAGGTAGCTGCGGTGGCACTTCACAAAACGGTTATCCAGCCGCTTTTCCACATCCTCTATCCTGGAATAATAGTCTATCACGCCGCCCTTGGTGTGCAGATATACCTTGCGGTTTATGACCTCGCAGTACATTATTTCGCTTATTTTGACAGAGCGGCTCCAGTTCATGGTCTTTATAAGCAGCTGCTTTTCGCCGTCCGCATTGACTCGTTGAAGCGCTCTTTCAAGAGCCTTGCGAAGGCGAACCTCGTCTATCGGTTTGCATATATAGTCCACCGCCTCCAGCTCGAAGGCGTCGAAAACCTGCTCCCTCATGGCGGTGACGAATATTATGGCGGTGCGCGCGCCCTCGTCGCGCAGTCTGCGCGCCAGCCCCATTCCGTCTATGCCGGGCATTTGTATGTCCAGCAATATAATATCGAAGCGGTCACCGCAGGAAAGCAGCTCGTCCGCGCTGTAAAAACAGCGTAAACGATAGCTTTCGCCGCTTTGCTCCATGTATGCGGATGTATTTTGCGCGAGCGCATCGCAAAACAATGCTTCGTCGTCGCAGATGGCAATTTCAAACATAAAAACTCCCTTTGTAACAATATGATTATACTTCGCGCGGGAGGATAGGGCAAATGGCTATCCGCAAAAAAATTGTTTTGTGCGATAGATTTTGTGTTATCTTTATAAAATGGAACGGCGCGCCGTTTCCAAAAAAATTTTTTATGAGGGTATTCGAAAGGTGGGGAACTATGAGAAAGATTGGCATTTTTCTGGCGGCGTTTATGTCGCTTGCGTTCGTGTTTGCGGCAGGTTGTGCGCCCGCTTCGGCTAAGGAGTCGCCGGCAGCTACGCAGGAGATTACGGGGGGCTACACAGAGGACGGCGAGGCCACAAGTGATGACACTGCGATCTTTGACAAGGTGATGAACGCCAAAAATGACGGCAAGCAGTATGAGGTATTGTCCGTCGCCACGCAGGTGGTTGCCGGAACAAACTATCGCTTCAAGGTGAAGGTGACGGACGGCGGCTCAAGCTATGAGGCTTATGTATACATATTTGAGCCTCTGCCCAACGAAAACAAGGAGCCGGAGTTTGTGAAGGAAGAAAAGATATAATAAGCTTTCGAGGCAAACAAAAAGGGAGCGCCGCTGTGCGCTCCTTTTTTTGGCTCTATACTAAAGATTGGGGTAGGAAGAAAAAAGAAGAAGCAAAGTG
>CAYXFB010000079.1:0-10252 GCA_964464145.1 uncultured Christensenella sp. | reverse complement strand
CTCGCTATTCTTGCTTTAGTTTACTGCTCTACCCCAACATTTGACATAGAGCCGAAAAAAACGGTGCAGTTCGCAAGGAACGCACCGTTTTTGCTTTTGTTCTATATATTAGGCAGGTGTGGTGAATTTGCCCGTAGCCAGGCCGTATAAAACGAATACCACCAGGAACACTATGAGGCCTATGAGGAAAAACTTCATGAATGTGCGCAGTATAACGCCCGTGCGCTTTTCTATCTGCGCGCGTACCACCATGACTACCACGAAAACCAGCAGGAATAGCCAGCGCAGAAAGCCGTTGTCCTGCATCGCGGTGGAAAGACCCAGAGAAAACCAAACGGCAAAGCCCGCCACAAGACCCATTACGGTCTGCCAGATCTTTTGCTGCTTTTCCGTGAGCTTGGGAACGTAGTGGAACTCCTCTTCCTCCTCTTCGGCCGCAACATCCTTGGCGTCCGTAACGATGACCTCTGCCGTATTCTCTTTGGAACCAGTTTCCGCCACTATTTCTTTTTCTTCCTCTATGTAGCTGTCGGCAGCTATCTGCCCGGTAGATACGGTTTCGGAAGCTTGCTCAACGGCTGCGTCCTTAGCGTCTGCAACCTCTTCGTTTGCCGCCGTGCTGTTGTTTTTCTCGTCCTGCATGTTTTACATATTCCCCCGTATTACAAAAAATAACGCAATGCTCGCGCAAATACATTATTGCACAAGATTCAAATAAATTCCATAATAATTGAAAAAATCGTTTATTTTTTTTGGCGTATCTGTTAAACTGAAATTGTTATCTGCATATTTGACTAGGCAGAAACCACTAATTTTTGAAATATATACTTTTTTTGGCAGATAACATTATAATTGTGACTTAAAGATTTCGGATATAAATAAAAACATATTATTTTTGGAGGATCTCTTATGAAGGTGTACAATCCGCAGGATATTGTGAACATAGCTGTTGTGGGGCATGGCGGCGAGGGAAAGACCACTCTGACGGAAGCTTTTCTGTTCAACTCCGGCGCAACCGAAAGGATGGGCCGCGTGGAGGATGGTAATACGGTTACCGATTATGATCAGGAGGAGACCAAGCGCCAGATATCCATAGGGTTGGCTCTTGCGCCGGTTGAGTGGAAAAACAAAAAGTACAACCTTATCGACGTACCGGGATATTTTGATTTTGTGGGGGAGGCGGTGGCCGCCTACAATCTTTGCGACAGCGCGCTCATAGTGCTGAGCCCCAAGGATCACGTGCCAGTGGGTACGGAGAAAGCCTATACATATTGCGAACAGCACGGCATCCCCAGAGCTTTTTTGGTGAACCAGATAGACAAGGAAAACACCGATTACCGAAAGACGGTGAAGGGGTTGCAGGATAAATACGCGCCCGCCGCCACACCCGTTCAGTTCCCCGTTATGCAGGGCGGAAAATATGTGGGCGTGGTGGACATTGTTTCCATGCAGGCAAACATGTTTGACGGCAAAACGGCGGACGTTCCCGCCGACATAGCGGACGAGGTGGCCGCCATGCGCGACACGCTGGTGGAAAACGCCGCGGGTAACGACGAGCAGCTAATGGAGAAATATTTTGACGGTCAGGAGCTTTCCAAAGACGATATATTGAAGGGGCTCAAGGAGGGTATAAAGCAGGGCACCATAGCGCCCATATTCGTAACGGCCGCTTCGCTCAATCTGGGCGTAAAGAACCTCATGGACGAGCTTTTGAACCTCATGCCCTCGGCGGCGGATATGCCCGCCAAGGCAGCCGTTGACAAGACGGGCAAGGAGGTCGAGATAGCGCGCGACCCGGCGGGTTCGTTCAGCGCGCAGGTAATGAAATCCATTGCCGACCCATTCGTGGGCAAGATATCCATCATAAAGGTATTCTCTGGCACGCTTTCTGCTGATATGCAGCTTGAGAACGCAAACACCGAAAAGCACGAAAAGACGGGCAACATGGGCCTCATGCGCGGCAAGAAGATGATAAATATGGACAAGCTGGCCGCCGGAGACATAGGCGCGCTGGCCAAGCTGCAGCACACCTCCACGGGCGACACGCTGTGTGCCGCCGGACATTTGGTGAAGTACGGCGAGCTGGTGTTCCCCGAGCCCTGCATTTCGCTTGCGGTGACCGCCAAGAAGCAGGGAGACGAAGAAAAAGTGTTCAGCGGGCTGCACCGTTTTGAGGAGGAGGACCCCTCCTTCAAGGTGACCACCAACGCCGAGACGGGCGATACGCTTGTGAACGGCATGGGCGAGATGCACCTTGAGATAATACTCAACAAATTGAAGAACAAGTTCGGCGCGGAGGGCGCGCTGAGCGAGCCGCGCGTACCCTATCGCGAGACCATAAGAAAGGCGGCCGAGGCCGAAGGAAAGCACAAGAAGCAATCTGGCGGAGCGGGTCAGTTCGGCGTTGTTATGATGCGGTTTGAGCCCATTTTGGACGGCTCCACCGATTATGAATTCGTGAATAAGATAGTGGGCGGCGTGGTTCCCAAGGAATTTATACCCGCCGTTGAGAAGGGGCTCAAAGAGAGCCTTACGCACGGCGTGCTGGCCGGTTACCCAATGGTGAACATACGCGCCACGCTGTTTGACGGGAAATATCACCCGGTGGACAGCAAGGAGGTTGCCTTCAAATCCGCCGCGAGGCTGGCCTACAAGGCGGCCTGCGTGAACGCCAATCCTGTAATACTGGAGCCCATATGCAAGGCCGAGGTGCTGATACCCGACGAATACATGGGCGATATAATAGGCGATCTGAACCGCAGGCGCGGCCGGATACTGGGCATGAACCCAATGGACGGTGTGCAGCAGGTGGTGGCAGAGGTGCCCATGAGCGAGATGACCAAGTACGCCACCGATCTGCGCTCTATGACGCAGGCAAAGGGCAGCTTCAAGCTGACGTTTGAGCGCTATGAGGAGCTTCCCGCGCAGATGGCCGCCAAGGTGATAGAGCAGGCCAAGAAGGACATGGAAGAAGAGAAATAATTACGAAAAATTGTGTTTAAAAAAGCGGAGCGGTTGTGTTATAATAACATGGTCGCTCCATTTTATTTAAGCCGCTGTGGTGGAATCGGCAGACACAAGGGACTTAAAATCCCTCGGTAGCAATACCGTATCGGTTCAAGTCCGATCAGCGGCACCATTAAAAAACCGCTTAACCATACGGGTTGGGCGGTTTTTGTGTTTGTAGTAATTATCTTTCGAATTTTGCAACTGACTGATTTTTGACTGATTTTTGTTTTAGGAACTCGTTGAGCTTGCCGCCGGCCTCGTGCATTGACCTGTTGTCGAGGTGCGTATAAATATTTAATGTCATTGCTATGGTGGAGTGGCCAAGTAGGTATTGGGCTTCCTTGAGCTCTACTCCGGCATAGTATAGCATGGTGGCGTATGTGTGCCGGAAAATATGGGGAGTGATATCACCAGCTATGGCTGTGATTAGCTCATTACCACCCTTGGATTCATTATAGGCTGAAATGAAACCGCGCCACATTTTGTCAAATTCGGCCTCCCTCATAAACTGGCCGTTTTCGCCAAATACAAAGAGGCTGCTGCGTTTTTTAAGGTAGGGGCTGAGTATGTCAAATAGCTCATCCGGCATGGGTATTGTACGAACCGCCGCTTGAGTTTTGGGAGGGCCGACCTTTATACCGTGATCGTAATATGTGGTTTTGCTTACGTGAACCGTTCTGTTTTTCAGGCTGATGTCCTTCGTATTGAGCGCCCACGCCTCGCCACGGCGGAGGCCGCAGTACATTATCAGCCCCAAATAAGCGCGCGTCTTTTCCGGGAGAGCCAGGGCGAATATGTCCTGCTGCTCTTTATCGGTGAGGGCGCGTTTTTCTTTTTTATGGCACGGGGGCAGCTTTATGCCCTCGGCTACATTTTTGTAAATGAAATCGTTTATAACGGCTTGCCGTAAAACCTGCTTTATAGTGAGCAAGAATTTTTCCTGTGTGCGCCGGTGGCCACGCAGGGAATTTAGCGCAGCCTGTATATCTGCCGATCTTAACTGAGTGAGCCGTATACCGGCGAAAGGAGCAAAATGCTTTGATATAATATATTTGTACATCGTGTAGGTTGGAGGGCGAACGCCGCTTTTATAAGTCTCAAGCCACGTCTGTGCCCATGAGTCTACCGTGAGTTTTTCGTCGCGCGAAACAAGCCCTTTGTTTTGCAATGCAATGAAGTCAGCCGCCTTTTTTTCAACCTCGCGCTGAGTGCGGCCAAATATATTTTTATATTTTGGGCTGCCGTCCGGCTGGCGTCCTATGGTGATCTGCTTTAGATATCTGCCATCTGCTCTTTTTTTCATGATATTTGGCTATGCTCCCATGTGGCGGTATTTAAACGTTTTTCCATTTGCTAAGCCTCAAAGATCAAGTAATTTCTTTTTTTGCATATCAAATTCAGCATCTGTAAGCAAGCCTTTATCGACAAGAGCTTTTAATTTGATAATTTCGTCCGCTACGGAAAAAGTTGGAGCGGCGGTTATTGGTTGCGCAATAGATCGATTTGCCAGCGCTTCATTTACCGCTGCGTAAATCTTCTCTGCCATATCTGCATCTTGGGAACCGTAAATAACTTGATTGTCTATGTTTCCCTTAATAAGAGAGGGTATACCTTCGGGTAACCCTTCTTGTGTAAATATTTCAAATATTCCGCGCTTAAAAGCCGCTGGCGGATGCAATTGTATGCTTGATATATTTGAAATAGATATTGTCCGCAAACTTTTTCTTTTATGAAGCACCAAACTATTTCCATTAAAAACAAGCAGTTTATTATCACCATAGCCAGATAATTGCATTTCTTTTTCCATCACACACCTCATATAAAATAGCTTCAAATATTATTTAGTCAGTTTTTGCGATATGGCGGCATATCAACATTTGTAATTTTATCTATAGAATCAAAATTGTACATGTAATTCTCGCCATTTCTAATATCATTGTAAAATCCTTTACCATCTGTTTTCATTGTAAAGTGGTATGCGAGATAATCATTACTATCTTTAACAGAAATATATAAACTGTCAAAATCGGATGATTTTGATTTTGCGTATTCGATAAAAAAACCAGCTATTTTTTGAAAATCAAGAGCTATACTGTCTATATCTTTGTCCGATGTATAATCAACAACTAATTTTTTATTTCCTTCATTAGAGCTTTCAGAGATATTTATATTTTCAATATCTGTTAATGCAGAAACGTTGGCAATAAAAGTATCTTTCGGGTTTTGTGGCGAACAAGAGCAAATAAAAATAATAATACAAAATGATAAAACACATAATAATACAATATTTTTTTTCATAACGATCCCCATCCTTATTTATAAAATATATTCTTTGTATTCAAAAATCTTGCTCTAACATATCGTAAAATACATCCTCCGGCATGATTTGAATATCTTGTCCGTCCAAAAGCAATTGCTCGGCCTTTTTTTGCTTGCTGCTTTTACCGCCTTTTATTGTTACGCAATAATCATTGTTTCCCAAAATCAGATAGTTGGTCTTTTTTGTCACCCCATCACCGCATTGCCCTCCAAGATTTACCACACATTGCGCTGCATTTTTCCGTGGCATACGCTCTAACACGCCGGTAAATACGCATACCTTACCATAAAGCGGGTGAGTAGTATCAAATTCTGTTATGGTTGGTTCGATGGAGGACACCTTTAGATGGGAATGTTCATTTAAGTATTTATAGAATCGTGAATGGGATTTTTTTGTAATCCCAAATATCTTACAGAATTCTTCTTCAGAAATAACCCTTAAAAAACCTTTTGCGCTGAGCTCGCGCGCCTTGCATATATGAGTGCTTTGATAGGATGGGTTTTCAAAATTCTTATAAGACATTTTGCTTAATACAAGGCATTTTGCCGATTGATAGAAAACATCTGTAGGCCGCCCACCGGCCGCCCTCACCAAAGAAAACGCGGATTCCTCGGCTAGAGAATTCAATTTGCCTTTTATGACCGTTAATTTACCACTAAACATATCAATGGCAGTGGATAAATCCAGTCCCGATAAATGAGCGGTAATATCACTGTTTTCTGTACAAATTTGCTTGAGCGATTGATACACCATGTGTGTTGTCTCGCAGTCTCCTATGGCTCGGTGGCTGTCTTTGATTGGAACATTGAAGTGTTTAGCCAAGCTGCCCAATTTGAATGATGAAACGGGCAGCAACCTGCGTTTTGCAATGCGTAAAGTATCAAAAAAGTCATTATCGAAAACGACCGAAAGATGTTTTGCGCAGTTATCATATATAAAATTGATATCAAAATTCACGTTGTGCCCCACAACAATATCGTTGCCGACAAATTTTAAAAAACTGGGCAAAACATCTTCTATGGGAGGGGCATCTTGTAGCATCTCATTGGTTATACCTGTAAGGTTTGAGATAAAGTTACTCACTGGATTTACTGGATTAATGAGCGTTCCGAACTGATCAACCGCCACGTTATCTATATATCGTATAGCGCCAATTTCTATGATTTCATCGTAGGCCGGAGAGAGTCCTGTTGTCTCAATGTCTATTACCACATAATCATCAACAAAAGAGGAAACGCGTTCTCCTTTGTATTCTCTTTTATTTTCGTAACTCATGGTCACCTCCCGGCTATTTAGCTAAAACATATAATTTATCATTGGTATAAGCGAGATAGCACAGCGAGAGGGATAGTCGCACCATGTTTTCCACACCTATGTATAATTGGAATTGGTGTAAATATTACACAGTGCTTTTTGAGTAAGCGAGACAGAGAAGCGAGAAACAGTTAGTCCTCCGAATCAGTAAATGATAGCTGAATAATGTTCTTTATGCGGGACTTGATTCTACCTCGCTTTGGTCTTGGGGGTATTCAAGTGCCGTTTTTACTATAGCCTTTATGTGTTCAGGAGCTTTATCATATTGCTCTGCAATAGTTTGGGCTTCTATAGAGATGTTAGGGGCACGTACCGTCCCAATCTCATCTTGCCACAGAAAATTGGCATCTATAGATAAAGCATTTAGTAACTTGTTGATTTTAGACATATCCGGTTCGCTATTACCACTTTCATATCCGGCAATGGTCGAGTTAGCTACACCAATAAGGTCACCTAATTGTTGCTGCGTGAGTTTTGCGTTTTTTCGAGCTTCCTTTAATCTTTCGCTAAATCCCATAACCATACCTTTCTTGAAACAACTCTATTAAGTAGGATTGTAATTTAAATATATTAACAAGTCAATATAAAAGTTTGAGTTACTCAAAAAAATTATATTGAATCGTGTTGACAAGTTTGAAATTCTCGAATATAATGTGCTTAGTGTTTGAGATACTCAAACAACGCTATGGAGGTGAAGCAAATGGCGATACAAGACAATAACCTACCCGTTTCTTCTCGCATTTTAGACATGATTAAGGCAAAAGGATTAAAGCAAAATGCTTTTGCAAGGCAGGCAGGTTATTCCCCGCAAGAGTTGAACGCAATGTTAAATGGACGAAAGATTATAAAGGTTTCGGATGTAACAAGATTATCCCACGCCTTGAATGTATCACCAAATCAATTGTTTTTGTTGGATACGCCCCCGGCCAGTGGGGAGTGAGGAGGGGAAGAAAATGGCCAAAAAATACCACAGCATAAAAATGGAAGACGAGCGGGTTTGGCTGGATGGGTTTTTGATAAAGTGCGTCATGAGCAAAGATTTGCGCCTAAAGCACATGGCTAATGGTGTATATCAGCCGGTAATATCGCTGGAGATAGCACTTGACCCTCAATCAAAAACAACCATCGATTCTTTGGGTGATGATGTTTGCGGCGACCTTGGACAACACGTCAATAGCGAATGAACCGACTTTCTGAGAAAATGTTTTAGCCTTTTGCCAAACATCATCCGAGCGAACATTTTCTAGGAACTTATGTCCGTCATAAGTAATTGAAGTATATAGAGCGCCAATATAGCTATTATCACCATATGAAATTGAAGCTTCTATGAATCCAGCTTCCACAAGTTTTTGGGTTGTATACGCGATATCTTCTCTTGAATAAGGCTTCATTAGAGAGGATGATGCTACAGCGTTAGAAAAAATTGCGGGGCATCGTAAATCCGAGAATTCATCAGATTTAAATTGTAGAAGTTCTTCTAGCGAAAGCAATAGATCACGTATGCAATCTGGATTAAGCTTCATAGGCTACACCTCCACCCACATATTACCACAGGGCGGGGCAGAGGGACAAGGTACAACACATACTTAAAGGGGGAAATCACCATGAAAATGATGCAGTTACAGCAGTTTTGCGAGGATTATGGCATTCCTTACGAAACTGCACGCAGGCTCAAGGACAGGCAAGATGATCCGCTGCCTACAACCAAGATCGGGCGGCGTGTATATGTACGCATGGATAGGTTGGAAGGCTGGCTGGACAGGGAAAACCGGCGCAACAATAAATATGCTTGAGGAGAAGATCATGACACAAGAGACAGTGCAAGCATTATGGATAACGCTGGGCATAGCGGCCGGGATAGCAGTGCCGGTGCTGGTGCAGGTGTGCAGGGAGCTGAAACCGTTCCTTCGGCTGTCGCAGCTGCTGCGGTTTGGCCGGGGGCGCGGCGGATGGTTTTGAAAATACTAAAAGGCACCCGATTGTATAGCAAACAATATAGCAAATAAGACGGTGGCGGAGGCGGGTGCGCCGCTGCCGGAAAGGAGAAGGTATGAGCGATATAAAGGAAATCAAAAACAATGCGGAGGCCGTTGTCGGCATATTGGACATGGCGATGGGCGCATTCAAAGAACGCGCTGACTATACCATGAGCGAAATTTTGGACAACATTCAGGATCCTAATTGCCCGGCCGTAAAGGCGCGTGAAATGAACATTAAAATTATACTTTTGCCGGATGAAACGCGCAAGCAGATCGTTGTGGAAACCAAAGTTGACAAAAAGCTGGTGCCTACAGCCAGTGTAAAAACAATGCTGTGCGCCGTGAAGGACAAAAGCGGCGAGACGGTATACAAAGAAATGACCATACAAGCGCCCGGCCAAATGGATCTATTTGGCGGTGTGCAAGCGGAACCCAAAACACTCAAAGTAGTTAAAGGAGGAGCATAAAATGCAGGAACAGAATGCAACCGTTGAATTTATAAACAAAATCCAAAGTATGACCAGAGCCGCCGACGCTGTACAGGTGACAGAGATAGACGGTGTAAAGTACGTGACCGACAAGCTGACGCGAATAGAGGATTTCCCACCTGCGCGCATGGATGTAAAAACACTCACCGGATTGGCGGAGGTCATAAACTCTGAGCGCGCCGCCCTGCCGGAAAAGCTGTTTGTGCTGGTGAACGAGCCGGACGTGGTGAGAGTGCAAACGACTTTTATGCCGGATATGGATAGGGATTTTGTCTATTCGGCAAAAGTGGAACTGCCGCAAATAGGGTATGAGCGATGGATGTCTATAGAAGAATTTCTCATAGTGCTGCGCAGTAAATTTGTACGGAGCAGAGATGTGGATTACCTTTCGGAAATACTCGCAAAAATCACAAACGCAAAATCAATACAGACTGAGGATGATGGTGTCACGCAAAAGGCGGAGGTCCGCCAGGGCATACAGTTAACCAATACTGCCGAGCTTCGGCCCATAGTGGAGCTTATGCCATACCGTACCTTCCTAGAGGTAGAACAGCCCATGAGCGAGTTTCTTTTCAGGGTAAAGGAAATCAACGGCGAGGTATGCGCCGCGCTTTTTGAGGCGGACGGCGGAATGTGGAAAAACACTGCGACAAAGAATATCAAGGAGTATCTTGAAAAGGCTATCACGGTGGGAGGCGTATACGTAATAGCATGAACGAGCCGGGCGCCGGCGGAAAGGAGAGGGTATGAAAACCCAAAGAGCAAAAGCATGTGACATATCAATCAAGGTAAGGCAAGCAGTATATGAGCGCGACGAAGGTATGTGCATCATCTGCCGGCGCCCGGGCATACCAAACGCGCATTACATCCCGCGCTCTTCGGGCGGGCTGGGCGTTGAGCAAAACGTTGTGACATTGTGCGAGGATTGCCACGACAGGTACGACCACACATTAGAGCGGCCGGAGCTGGGAGAAAAGATACGCGAGTACTTGGAAAATATATACCTTGACTGGGTTGAGGACGACCTTATATACAAAAACGCGCTGCGGTGCGGGAGGTAGTCATGGAAATGCTATTCTTGGGAATCATCGGTGGAATAGTCGGCTTTTGGCTGTGCAAGTTGTTTGAAATAGTGGCGCGGA
>CAYXFB010000078.1:0-11571 GCA_964464145.1 uncultured Christensenella sp. | reverse complement strand
AAAATGCCCCCGTGTTCCGGAGCGTACAAACTCAAACAACAAACACGCTCAAACCTCCAACACCTCGAACACAAACCAAAACCATTACGCACACACCAAAAACGACCAACCCAACCCCAACAAAAAAACAAACCTCAAACCAAAGCTAACATCAAACCCAAAACGAACCTCCCAAGCACACGCCGGATGTGCTTCTCATTTTTTCCCCGCGCAACGCGCGGGAAAAAAGCCACCGCGGCGAGCGGAAGCATACACGCAACGTGTAGGTTAGAATAAAGCCCCACGGCGAGCGTAAATTTTTAAATTTATTGTTTGATGAACAATAAATCATAAATGCAGCGCGGTGAGCGGAAGACTACACACAACGTGTAGGTTATCATAAAGCCACACTAGGAGAGAAGAATAAGCATATCAAACGAAAACTAGGTTAAAATAAATTTCACCACATTCCCGACCGAAACTGTATATTTTTCAACATTATGATAATAATACAAAAAAATTCTAAATCTCGGTTAAAAATAAAAATGGGTGTTATAATAATAGATAAGTAAAGTTTGCTATACTATGGTAAGGGATGCGGTGGAAACGGTCGCCCATTGTGCGGTGACCGGCCGCGTTCTGCTAAATAGAAGCGCTGGTCAACTCGGGCAGGCGCGAATTTGCAAATGTTTTTCCGTTTCGCTGCGTTAAAAATACTCAGCTGCGCGGTATTGCCCAAGCAAATCCGGCGAACCTAATTTAATCGTCGTTTCCATAGTTTTAATTTTATATACGCCTAAAACAATTGACACACCGCCCGTTAGATTATATAATTGTATACGTATTTTTGTCGCTGTTGCCATATTGCGGGCGCAAAAGGCAAGGCGTTTTTTTTATATGTCTGCACAGGCGCGGCGAATACTATTTGGATTGGAGAAAAAATTGTTATGAAAATGACTTATCAGCCTAAAAAAAGGACACGTAGCCGTGAGCAC
Source organism: uncultured Christensenella sp. (assembly GCA_964464145.1). Lineage (GTDB taxonomy): Bacteria > Bacillota > Clostridia > Christensenellales > Christensenellaceae > UBA5399. The sequence continues at coordinate 10,597 of CAYXFB010000078.1, read as the reverse complement.
GGCTTTATGAAGAGGATGAAGACCAAGTCTGGCAGGAACGTGCTTAAGCGCAGGCGCGCTAAGGGCAGGAAGGTCCTCAGCGCATAAAGTGAGCTGTGGAGCTTAAAACCCTCAAAAAAAACAAGGAATTTTCCTATGTATACCGCAGGGGAAGCGCGTCGTCGGTCAGAAATTTTACTATGATATATGTAAAAAGCAGATACGGCGGTGTACGCGCAGGTTTTTCCGTAAGTAAGAAAGTGGGAAATGCCGTTGTGCGAAACAGAGCACGGCGGCGTTTAAAGGAAGCCTTTCTGAGGCTGCTGCCCGAGCTTTCGGGGAACTTGAGCATAATATTTGTAGCGCGGCCCTGCATAGCCGAGGCGGAGTTTTCCGCCATAGTAGAGGATGTTCGGCGTGCGCTCAAAAAAGCGGGTATACTCTAAACTTGGGGTATTTTTATGAAAAAAGTAGTGTTGGCGCTTATACGTTTTTATCAGAAAGCCATATCGCCCTATCTGCGGCCCAGCTGCAGGTATACGCCCACCTGCTCTGCCTATGCGGTGGAAGCGGTGCAAAAATACGGCGCGCTCAAGGGCTCTTTCATGGCTATTAGACGTATACTTCGCTGCAACCCCCTATTTCCCGGGGGTTATGACCCCGTTCCCTGATTTTTTGAACATACGAAGCGCGAGTATTTCGCGGAAAATAGCCGGGGCGTTTTGCCGGAGGATATTATAATTTGGATATATTGCAAAACAATTTTATAACAGATTTCTTTCTGTTATGCATGAAGGGCCTGCACAACGTATTTAACGATTATGCCGTTTGTATAGTGGTGCTCACCATACTATTGAGGCTGGCTATGCTGCCCCTGGATCTTAAGCAGCGCGGCAACCAGGCCAAGATGGCGGCGCTTGGGCCGGAAATAAATTCGCTCAAAAAGCGCTATGCAAACAACCCGCAGCAGCTGCAAAGAAAGCAGCAGGAGCTGTACAGAAAAATGAACGTGCGGCCCATGCTGGGCTGCTTGCCGATGCTCATACAGCTTCCCTTCCTGTTCGCCTTCTTCGGCGCCATGCGCGTGCTGCAAAACGAACAGATGGTGGGCATGGTGCTTGACGCGGCGCAATACGGTGTGCAATCGGTACACCTGCCCGAGTTCTTCTGGGTGCACAATTTTTGGCAGGCGGACAGCGGGCTGGCGAATATAATGCCCAACGCGCAGGAGTTTTTGTCTCAGGTGGTATCCAATCAGAACATAATCACGCCCGAGATGCTTTCGCTTCTCCGAAGTCAGGGGGTATTCAGCTATGCGCAGGATACCTTGATGATAGCGCCGGGCTACGAAAATCTGGCGGGCGGTATAATAGACGCGAACGGCCTCACGGGCTTCAAAAACGGTTGGTTTATTCTTCCCGTGCTCTGCGGCGCGGCGTTGTGGCTGCAACAGAAATTCGCTCCGGCGGCAACCGGCAACACGAACGCCATGATGCCAATGGGAGAGGCGGACGATCAGCAGCAGCAGGCGCAGGGCTGTTCGAACAAGGTCATGATGTGGGTGATGCCCATATTCTCGGTATACATCTGCTTGCAGGGTAATACGGCGTTCTCGCTTTACTGGTTTACATCCAGCGTATACGCGTTCGGGCAGACAAAGCTCATAGATGTTTTCAAGAAGCGGAAAGCAAAAAAAGAAGAGATAATAGTTACCTGAAAAAATCCACTATAATAAGGAAAAAATCGGGAGGTATAGCACTTTGGATAGTTTAGAATCTAAAGGTAAGACCGTAGACGAAGCTATTTTCAACGGATTGCAAACGCTGGGCGTGGGCATAGACGGGGTTGAAATAGAAATACTGCACGAGGGCAGCAAAGGGCTGTTTGGAATAGGAAAGAGCGCGCTTGTTAAGCTGACCGTGCGGGAGGAGCCCGTTTTCAGCGCCAGCGTGGCCGAGGAAAAGCCGTCGGCGGAGCAGCGCGAAGCGCGCAGGGACAATCGTAGCAGAGACGGCCGCCGCGAACGTTCCGACCGTGGCGACAGGGGCGAAAGATTCGAGCGGCAGGATAGACCGGAGCCGCCCAAGCGCGCACCGCTAAAGCCGGAGGAGCTTCCCGAGGGTGCGGACGAGCCTTTGAAGTTTTTGAACGGTTTGTTTGAGCTGATGCAGATAGACGCGCACTGCGATGTTGTGGGCGTGGAGGATAAAAACCTCATGCTGGACATAGAGGGTAAGGACACTGCGGTGCTGATAGGCCGCAGGGGCGACACGCTGGACGCGCTGCAATACCTCACCGGGCTGGTCATAAACCGTGGCCGTGAGGATTACCGCAAGGTGATGCTGGATGCGGAAAACTACCGCTTCAAGCGTGAGGTGACGCTGGAGAAGCTGGCAAGAAGGCTGGCCAGCAACGTTGCCAAATCGGGCAAGCCGGTGACGCTGGAGCCCATGAACCCTTACGAAAGAAGGATACTGCACGCCACGCTGCAATCCAACCCCAGGGTGGAGACCTATTCGGAGGGCGAGGAGCCCTACCGCAGAGTGGTTATACGGCGCAAAAAGCGGGAAAGCTAAAGGCGGCGTTACGTAAAGGAATAAACAGAAAAAGCCGCATTGCGGCTTTTTTTACAGCAATTTATTGTGACGTTGCGTATAGTGCTGTTGCAATAAAGTTTGCTGAACGGCACCAGACGCAAAATGTTGACCGCGCTGTCATTGGAAAGATTGCAGTGCCGGCGCGCAGGGATTTTATTTTATGATAAACGATACCATAGCGGCAATAGCCACTCCCCCGGGCAGGGGCGGCGTGGCGGTGCTGAGGATAAGCGGGCCAAAGGCGCAGGATATATTGCGCGATGTGTTTTCCAAAACCGGAGAATACGAGGCGAACCGCATGTATTTCGGCAAAATAAAAAACGGCGGCGAGACGCTGGACAGCGGATATGCCGTGCTTTTCCGCGCGCCCCGCTCCTATACGGGCGAGGACGTGGCGGAGCTGCATTGCCACGGCAGCGTGGTGGGCATCTCCCGCGTGATGGAGCTGCTCATGAGCCGCGGCGCGCGCCTGGCCGAGCCGGGCGAATTTACAAAGCGCGCCTTCGTGAACGGTAAGCTGGATCTCACGCAGGCCGAGGCCGTGTGCGATTATATTGGCGCGGTGTCGGGCGCGGGCGCGAAATCGTCCGCGCGGCAGATGGAGGGTGCGCTCAAGCAAAAGCTGCTCGCTTGCCAAAGCGAATTGACAGATCTTTTAGCCGAGATAGAGGCGGCGGTGGAATATCCCGAGGAGGATCTGGAGCTTGAGATAACAGACAGCGCGTTGCCCAAGGTGGAAAAGTTGCGCGACGAAATTTTGGCGTTGGCCGATACATACACGAGGGGAAGACTGGTGCGCGAGGGCGTGAACGTAGCAATAGCAGGAAAGCCCAACGTTGGAAAATCATCCCTTTTGAATGCGCTGGCGGGCAGTGAGCGGGCGATAGTGTCCGACATTCCGGGCACGACGCGGGACACGATAGAGCACGCATTTGAGCTGAATGGAATAGCCTTTAATTTGGTGGATACGGCAGGAATGCGTATAACGGAGGACATAATCGAATCAGAAGGCGTGAAACGCGCGGAAATGGCTTTAAACAAAGCAGATTTAGTGGTTTTATTGCTGGATATATGTAAAAAACTGGATGAAAATGATCATTTCGTTTGTGAGCGCTTGAAGGACATGAAAGACAGGGTTATACCCGTCTGGAACAAAATAGACGCGTGTGAGAGCCGCTCAGAAACGGCTCTGCCCGAGGGGTTAGAGCACATAAAAGCCCAATTTATTTCGGCAAAAACTGGCGAGGGTGTGGATAAACTAAAAAACCGGCTGAGCGAGTTTGCGGGAGCAGAGGAAGCGCAAAGCATCATCATAACAAACGCAAGGCACAGCGAACTGCTGAAAAAATCCGCAGCCCATCTAAACGACGCAGCCGAAGCGCTGAAGGCAGGCATGGACATGGACTGCGTAACAATAGACCTAAACCTAGCCTGGACAGCGCTGGGCGGTCTGACCGGCAACACGGTAAGCGAGGACATAGTGGACAGGATATTTAGTAAGTTTTGTTTGGGTAAGTGAGGGTCGTGCGAAGGTCGCCTCCGGCGGCTTAGAAACTTTTTTGCAAAAAAGTTTCTAAGGACTTCAAAAAAACTTGTGATGGGGTAATATGAGCAGCCGGTGCTCCGAGTAACAGGGCTGTAGGAGGGAGGGGTACCTCCCTCCGGCAAAAAGGCCACATAGCTTTGGTCTTGCTACACAACAAGAGCTAGAAAACGCCGTAGGCGTTTTCGCGGGGTCTGGGGATCAAATCCCCAGCGGATTCCAAAGGCAGAGCCTTTGGTGGGTCTGGGCGGAGCCCAGTAGATGCGGTCAGAACCCGCGGTCTTTAAGAAGAGGAAAACAATAAAACATGTTCAACGGCGGTAAATACGATGTAATAATAGTGGGCGCGGGCCACGCGGGTGTGGAGGCGGCTTTGGCGAGCGCAAGATTGGGCAAAAGCACCTTGCTTTTGACGATATGTATGGATTCTATAGCGCTCATGGCCTGCAATCCGGCGATCGGCGGCACGGCGAAGGGGCATATCGTGCGGGAGATAGACGCGCTGGGCGGGCAGATGGGTCTGGCGGCGGACGCCACTTTTATGCAGATAAAGATGCTGAATACCAAAAAAGGCCCGGCGGTGCATTCGCTCCGCGCACAGGCGGACAAAAAAGCATATCAGACCTATATGAAGAAAACGCTTGAAAACACCGATAATCTCAGTCTGGTGCAGGACGAGGTGGTGGAGATACTTACGGAGGGCGGCAGGGTTTCGGGCGTGCTTACCGCTATGGATGTTGAATATTCGGCTGAAGCGGTGGTTTTGGCGACGGGCGTATACCTCAAAAGCAAGATAATAGTGGGTGAATACGAAAAGGAATCCGGCCCGAGCGGGCTTTATCCGTCGGCGCAGCTGAGCGGCAGCCTGCGAAAACTGGGCTTTGAGCTGCGCCGTTTCAAAACGGGCACGCCCGCCAGAGTGGACGCGCGCAGCATAGATTTTTCGAAAACAATACCCCAGCCGGGCGACGCGGATATACATCCCTTCTCCTTTATGTCTGGCCATATAGAAAGGGAGCAAAAACCCTGCTTTTTAACGTATACGAATGAGCGCACGCACGATATAATTCGTGAAAATCTACACAGAAGCCCGCTCTACAGCGGCAGGATGCACGCGACGGGTGCGCGCTATTGCCCGTCTATTGAGGATAAGGTGGTGAAATTTCCGGATAAGGGAAGGCACCAGCTTTTTCTGGAGCCGGAGGGCGCGGATACAAACGAGATATATGTGCAGGGCATGAGCTCCAGCCTGCCGCTGGATGTGCAGATCGCACTTTACAGAACCGTTCCGGGCATGGAAAAGGTGCATTTCGTGCGCCCGGCCTACGCCATAGAATACGATTGCATTGACCCCAACCGCCTGCTCCCCCATCTCATGAGCAAGGAGGTGGACGGCTTGTTTTTCGCCGGTCAGATAAACGGCACCTCCGGCTACGAGGAGGCCGCCGCGCAGGGTCTTATAGCGGGGATGAACGCCTGCCTTTATATAGAGCGAAAACCGCCCGTGGTGCTGCGGCGCGACGAGGCTTACATTGGCGTGCTTATAGACGATCTGGTAACGAAGGGTACGAATGAACCGTATAGAATGATGACCTCGCGCGCGGAATATCGCTTGCTCCTGCGGCAGGACAATGCCGACGCGCGACTGACGCCCATAGGCCGTGCGGCTGGTTTGGTATCGGATGCGCGCTACGATGCTTTCATGAAAAAGAGCGAGGCGGTTTTGAATGAGGATACGCGCGTGCGAAAGTCTACCATACCCGCCGTCGCGATCGATAGATTTATGGAGGCGCGCGGCCAAAAGCCTACGGGCAGAGGCGCCAAGCTGGCTGACCTCTTGCGCAGCAACTATAGCTATGACGAACTGGCCGAGCTGGACGCAAATAGGCCGCCACTGCCCCGAGATGTGGTTTTGCAGGTGGAGACGGGCATAAAGTATGAGGGCTACATAGAAAAACAGCGCGCGCAGGTGGAGAATATGGCGGCGCTGGAGCAACGCGCCATACCGGAGCACATAGACTATGCCGAAATAAAGGGTCTAAGGCTGGAGGCGAGGGCGAAGCTGGCGGATATACGCCCGGCGAATCTGGGCCAGGCCTCGCGCATATCGGGCGTGTCACCTGCAGATATATCTGTTTTACTGGTATATATGACAGCGAATAAAATTGTTTCACGTGAAACATCAGAGGAAGATTGAAAATTCTCGAGAGCGAGGCACGAATTGTTTCACGTGAAACAATGACGCGCGGATGTGAGCATAAACCGGGTGCAGGGCGATGGAGGAAAAAATGATCTGGTTGGCGAATCTACTGGCGGGACTTATAATACTGCCTATAGCTTTAGTGTTTTTAAAGGGGCGCGGAACCTCGCTGATTGCGGGGTACAACACGATGAGCGAGGAGCAGCGCGCAAAATTTGACGGCGTAAAGCTTGCGAAATTTATGGGCAAGGAGCTGCTTGTGGGTGCGGCCGTGCTGCTTGCGGGCGCGGCGCTAATGGCGCTTGACATTGCGCCTTTTGGGGTGTTCGTGGCGTCGTGGTCTGTGTTTTTGGTTGTTATTATGGCCGGTATGATATATGTGAATCTGTCCAAAAGCTTCCGCAAGAAAGCTTGAAGGAAGGAATATTATAGACGAACGGAGGTGCACTATGATAGAGAGCGAAAGAATGGTTATGCGAAAGCTCACAAACGAGGATCTGGCGGAGCTTTCATTTTTGGCGGATGACGATGTTATGTATGCGTGGAACGGCGGCTTTTCGGAGGAGGGTGTGCGCGAATGGCTGGCGAAATCGCTTAGGCGCTATGAGGAAAACGGCTGCGGGCATCTGCTTGCCATAGAAAAAAGCACCGGCAAAACGGTGGGCGCGATAGGCCTTATATTCACAAAGGATCTGAATGGACGCGACGATTGGGAGGTGGCCTACATACTCAAGAAGGAGTATTGGGGCAAGGGCTTTGCCTCGGAGGGGGCGACGGCCTGCCTCAGGTACGCGCGCGATGTTTTCGGCGCGAAGCGGGTGGTGGTGCAAATGCGCGATACGAACGCGGCTTCGGAAGCGGTCGCGCAGCGCCTGGGGCTTGAATACGAGGGCGAATACATACGAAAATACTTGGGCGAGGATATGCCGCACAAGCTGTATGTCGCGGAGGGTGAGTTGCTTGAACGAATCTGAATTTAAAAAGTGTGTGATCCGCGTATTTGCGGAGTGCGGAAATAAGCTCACGCCCGATCAGGCCTATAAAATGGAGCTCTATTATGATTGCCTCATAAGGGAAAACGCCAAGTATAACCTCACTGCCATAACGGCGCCCGAGGAAGCGGCGATCAAGCATTTTTTCGACAGCGCGGCGGCGGCTAGCGAACTGCCGGAGAACGCTCGCGTGCTGGATGTGGGCAGCGGTGGCGGTTTCCCCATCGTTCCGTTAAAGATATTGCGCCCGGACATTGAGGCTGTCGCGCTTGACGCTACGGCCAAAAAGTGCCGATTCATAGAGCTGGCGGCGGCTGAGGCGGGTATAGAGATAAAGGTTGTGAACGCCCGCGCCGAGGAGGCAAAGCAGCTCAGAGAAAAGTTTGAAGTATGCGTGTCCCGCGCGGTGGCAGATCTGCCCGTGCTGCTGGAACTGTGCGCGGCCTTTGTGGTGCGCGGCGGCAAGGTGACCTGCTACAAGGGCGACGCGCAGCAGGAGATTTCTAGCGCCAAAACCGCCGCCAAGCTGCTGGGGCTGGAGCTTGAGAATGTACTTCACTTCAACGATCTCGATATGGTGAGGCAGCTACCCATATATAAAAAGGTGGAACGTACGCCCGAAAAATACCCGCGAATGTTTTCGCAGATACGAAAAAATCCGCTGTAATGCGCAGGTAGGGTAAAGCTTCGCAGAAAAAGCGACACATTCCGAGCATTTACGCGCGCGTAATGTGCATGCCGACATTGCAATTATTTAGAAGGCAATATATAATAATACTAATTCCAGATAAAAACATCAAAAAATGATGTTTTTATCACTGCCATACGGCAGTTTCAAAATGCTAAGCATTTTGAATGAAATCGCTATTGCACGACATTCCAGCCTGAAAAATGAAAAAACATTTTTCAGGTCGCGCAGGCTTGCGCGTGATTTAAAACAGATGTTCTAAATCGAAATTGGTAAAAGAAGGTAATTCGAGGGAAACCGGAGTTTGCTGCCACGAGGGAATTGTCACTTAATACGGCGCGTGGCGCATCATACGTGAGTAAAAAGCAGCGGCAGGACGGTTTCAGCACAACAAACGTAAAATTTTGGGCCGCAAGGCCATTTTTACGCAAAAGGAGAATGTTTTGGGGAAGATCATAGCTGTTGCGAACCAGAAGGGCGGTGTGGGCAAAACCACCACCGCTATAAATTTGAGCGCGTGCGTGGCCAACGCGGGCAAGCGCGTGCTGCTTATAGATATAGACCCGCAGGGAAATTCCACAAGCGGGCTGGGCATAGACAGGGTGACTCTTAAAAAATCCTCCTATGATGTGCTGGTGGGCCAGTCCTCCGCGATGGAGGCAATAACCACCACGATGATGAAAACGCTGGATATAATGCCCGCGAATATAGACCTTGTGGGCGCGGAAGTGGAGCTGGTTTCCATGATGGCGAGAGAAACCATGCTGAAACGCGCGCTGGAAGAGGTGAAAAATCTCTACGATTATATTTTTATGGACTGTCCCCCCTCGCTGGGGCTTATCACATTGAACGCGCTTTGCGCTGCCGACAGGATACTGGTGCCCATACAGTGCGAATATTACGCGCTGGAGGGATTGACGCAGCTTATGAACACCGTGAAGCTGGTTCGCCAGAGCCTGAACCCGGCGCTAGAGGTGGAGGGTGTTGTGATGACCATGTTCGATTCGCGCACCAACCTTTCCGTGCAGGTGGTGGAAGAGGTGCGCAAGTTCTTCAAGAGCAAGGTGTATCAGACCGTGATACCCAGAAACGTTCGGCTGGGCGAAGCGCCAAGCTTTGGTTTGCCGGTCATATTATACGATGAAAAATGCTTGGGAAGCGAAGCATACAACGAACTGGCGTCCGAATTTTTAGCACCCCGGCGGAAATAGAGATTATTTGGCGTATTACGCGCATATTTGGCGAAAAACGAACCGGAAAGGCGGTTTTTGAAAGATGGCAACAAAGAGAGGGCTAGGCAAAGGATTGGGCGCGCTCATGGCGGACGCTGCAACATCGGGCGAGGGCGTTACGGAGGTAGACATACTCCTGCTGGACAACAATAAAAACCAGCCGCGCAAAACATTCGATAAAGAAAAGCTGGAAGAGCTGGCGCAGTCCATAAAAACGCACGGCATAATGCAGCCCATACTGGTGTGCGAAAAAAACGGGCGATACACCATAGTGGCGGGCGAACGCCGCTTCCGCGCGTCTCGTATGGCCGGGCTGAAAAAGGTTCCCGTTATAGTGCGCGAATTTTCCGAACGCGAGATATTGGAGCTGGCGCTAATAGAAAACATACAGCGCGAGGATCTGAACGCTATGGAGCAGGCCGCCGCGCTGAAGGAGCTCACCGAGCTATACGATCTGACGCAGGAGGAGGTTGCCGGACGTGTGGGTAAATCCCGCAGCGCCATAGCCAATCTCATGCGCCTTTTATCCCTCCCTGCCGCCACGCAAAAGCGGGTCGAACAGGGCGAGCTTTCGGCGGGGCACGCGCGCAGCTTGCTTTCCCTGCCCGAGAGCGATATCGATAAGACCGCGACCGCGGTGTGCACGAAGGGGTTATCTGTGCGGCAAACAGAGGAGCTGGTTCGCGATATGCTGAAGCCGAAGCCGGAAAAGAAGCCGGACGAAGCCACTCCGCCCGAGATAAAGAGCGCGCAGCGGAGCTTATCCGAGGCGCTTTCCACCAAGGTCAAGATACAGGGTGATTACAAGCGGGGCAAGATTTTGATAGAGTATTACAACAAAGAGCAGTTGGAGCAGCTTTTTGATGCGCTGTCCAGCTTGGGGTGATAGTTTTTTTTCGTTGGGCTGTCTTGGGGGGATCTGGGGCAGTCTTTTTTGTTGGGGTTATCGCTTGGCGCGATAACTTTATTTTTTTTGTTTGATTTGGATTTTGATGCTTGTCATGCGTGATTTATTGTTTATCAAACAATAAATTGAAGAGTTTCGCTTTTCTCGGGGTTTTGTGTAAAACTAAACGTTGAGGGTATTATACCTATACCGCTGATTGTGGCGGGGCTTTGTTCTAACCTAAACGTTGCGTGTATGCTTCCGCTCACCGCACCGCCTCTATGATTTATTGTTTATCAAACAATGAATTGAAAAAGTTTCTTTCGCCACGGGGCTTTATTCTAACCTACACATTTCTTGTATGCTTACGCTCGCCGCGCTGCCCCTATGATTTATTGTTCATCAAACAATAGATTTGAGTATGTTTCCGCTCGCCGCGGGGGCTTTTTTCCCGCGCGTTGCGCGGGGAAAAAATGAGAA
>CAYXFB010000077.1:0-12294 GCA_964464145.1 uncultured Christensenella sp. | reverse complement strand
CAGTGCAACTAAAGCTCTTTTCAATTCTTCAAACCTCCATAGTCCCCAAATTCAAAATTTCGTTATTTTCCGGCAAATCGTTCGTGCCGTTAGTTTTTTCCTTAACCCTTATGCTGTCCACCTTGCCGTCTATTATGTGTATCACCTTATCCGCGTACGCGGTCTTTTCCTCGTCGTGCGTAACAAAAACCAGTGTGGCGCCGCGCTTTTTGGCTATGCCGGTTATAATGTCCATTATCTGCACTGAGGTGTGCGAATCCAGATTGCCGGTCGGCTCGTCCGCGAATATTATCTCAGGCTTGGAAATTATGGCGCGCGCTATGGAAACGCGCTGCTGCTGACCGCCCGAGAGCTGCATGGGCTTGTTTTTGAGATGCTTTTTAAGCCCCATCTCAATGAGCAGCTTTTTGGCCGCCTTGTTTCTCATTCCGCGCGATATACCGCGAAACATGAGAGGCAACGCCACATTTTCCACTGCGGACATGGTGCCCATAAGGTTGAAGGACTGAAAAACAAAGCCTATGTTTTGCAGCCTAAAATCCACGAGCTCGCGCTCTGTCATCATGTGTATGGGCCGCTTTTTTATGTATATCTTGCCGCTGGTGGGCGGCTCCAGCCCGGCTAATAGGCTCAGCAGCGTGGATTTACCGCTGCCCGAGGTGCCCAGAATGGCACAGCTTTCACCGGGAAAAATCTCTATATCCACGCCGTTGAGCGCCTTTATTTTTATGTTTTCCATGCGGTAAAACTTTTTAAGCTCTTTGGCCACTATAATTGGTTCCAAAACTAATCTCCAAACAATATATATTGTGGTTCTGCATTCGAATCCCATTATAATACATTTTGAGGGGCTATTCAACAAATGATTCTTAATGTTTTATGAAGCCGGAAGCGTGAAATTTTTTACCGTTTATACCAGCGGTTAATTTTTTAGTGGAAAAAATCCATGCTATATATTATAATGAGAAAAACTAAGGTTATATATTACATACAAACACAAAGGGGGAATAAGCAATATGATACAGCTTATATACGCAAAGAAGGGCAGCGGCAAAACAAAGAGGCTAATAGACCTTGCGAACGCGGAACTGAACACCACAAAGGGGGACGTTGTTTTCATAGACGATGACAAGCGCTATATGTACGATGTGAAGCATCAGGTGCGCTTTGTGGACGCGAAGGACTATGGTATAGATTCTATGGATTCGCTGTACGGTCTGCTTTGCGGTATGGTCGCTCAAAATTTTGACATAGAGGCCATATATATAGACGCGTTTCTCAAGATAATAGGCAGGGACGTTGAGGACATAGAGGAGTATTTCAAAAAAATAGAGGCGCTGACCGCTAAAAACCAGTTCAAAGCGGTAATAATAATAAGTGCCGATCCTGACAAAGCGCCCGATTACCTGAAGAAGTATATTATCTGAGCTTTGTTTATAGATAGACCGGAATGTGAAAATTCGCGGCACGCGGGTTTTCGGTTGTTTGTATGAGCGTTTCAGGCAGGGTGGGAAAGCCCTGCCTTTATATTATAGTGGAAATAAATTTTTGGGAGAACATATATGCAGGTAATAAGCACAAGGGATTCAAGTAAGAGCATGCCCGCGCTCAAAGCCATTTTGCAGGGCATAGCGGAGGACGGCGGGCTTTTTGTGCCGGAATATTTTCCGCGTCTGGAGCTCAAGCAGGCGGCTGAGGCGGCGGAAAAGGGTTACGCGGAGCTCGCGGCTTTCGTGCTGGAAAAGTTTATAGACATGGGCATGGACGAGCTGCGCGCGCTCACGAAGGAGGCGTACAGCAGCTTCGATACGGAAGAGGTCGTGCCGCTTGCCGAGCTTTCGGCGGACGAATACGTCATGGAGCTATATCACGGGCCCACGCTGGCCTTCAAGGATATGGCGCTGCAGGTGCTGCCCCGCCTCATTTCGGCAGGCCTGGATATACACAAGCAGGATAAGGACGTTCTAGTTCTCACCGCCACCTCGGGCGATACGGGCAAGGCGGCGCTGGAGGGTTTTAAAGACGTGCCGCGCACCGGAATAGTGGTGTTTTTCCCGGTGGACGGCGTTGCGCCCATGCAGCGGCTGCAAATGGTGACGCAGGACGGAAAAAACACCTACGTTTCAGCCGTGGAGGGTAACTTTGACGACGCGCAGACGGGCGTGAAAAATCTGTTTGGAGACGCCGCTTTCCGCGCGGAGGTCGACGCGGCGGGCTATTCGCTATCCTCCGCCAACTCCATAAACTTCGGCAGGCTGGTGCCGCAGGTGGCCTACTATGTGTACGCCTACGCAAAGCTGGCGCAGGAGGGCAGGATAGAGCTGGGCGAACCGGTGAATTTCTGCGTGCCCACGGGCAACTTCGGCAACATACTGGCGGCCTACTACGCAAAGCGTATGGGCATACCCGTGGGTAAACTGATCTGTGCGTCAAACAAAAACAATGTGCTCACAGATTTTTTCCAAAGGGGCAGCTACAACGCCGATCGCGAGTTTTTCAAAACAATGTCGCCCTCTATGGACATACTCATATCAAGCAATCTGGAGCGTTTGCTCTTTGAGATATCCGGCAGGGAGGACGGCACGGTGCGGCAGTGGATGGACGCGCTGGTAAGCAAGGGCGGCTACGATGTGCCCGAGTCCGCGCGCGCCGAGCTGGAGACCGATTTTTACGCCGATTTTTGCACGGAGGAGGAGACCGCAAGCGCTATAAAGCGCACCTTCGCCGAATACGGCTATCTTATAGATACGCACACGGCGGTGGCGCAGTGCGTATACGAAAAATACGTTAAGGATACGGCGGACGCAACGCCCACGGTGGTGGTTTCCACGGCCAATCCGTATAAATTTACGCAGGACGTGCTGGCCGCGGTGACGGGCGAGCAGGAGGAGGACGCTTTCATAGCGGCGGACAAGCTGCGCGCGGCCACCGCGAAAGCCATACCCGCGCAGATATCGGAGCTTAAAACGAAGCCGGTATTGCACGGCGGCGTGGTGGCTAAGGGCGACCAGATAAGCGCGGTGCGCGAATTCCTCGGAAAGGCGGGCGTGTGATGGAAACGGGTAAGAAAGCCATATTTTCGGGCATACAGCCCTCGGGCAGCCTCACACTGGGAAATTACATAGGCGCCATAAAGAACTGGGTGGCGCTCAAGGACGAATATTTCTGCTATTATTGCGTGGTGGATCTGCACGCAATAACGGTGCGGCAGGAGCCCGCCGAGCTCAGAAAACGTTGCCTTGATACCATGGCCATACTTATAGCGGCGGGGATAGACCCCAAGGAAAGTGTGCTCTATATGCAGTCGCACGTGAGCGCGCATTCGGAGCTGGCTTGGATACTGAACTGCTTCACATATATGGGCGAGCTTTCGCGCATGACACAATTCAAGGAAAAGAGCGGACGCGCGGGCGAAAACGTGAACTCCGGTCTGCTAACCTACCCCTCACTGATGGCTGCTGATATATTGCTGTATCAGGCCGATCTGGTGCCCGTGGGCGTGGATCAGAAGCAGCATTTGGAGCTCACGCGCAACCTTGCCGAGCGTATGAACAACATATACGGCGATATTTTCACCGTACCCGAGCCCTATATAACCAAGACGGGCGCGAAGATAATGAGCCTGCAGGAGCCGGAGAAGAAGATGTCCAAATCGGACGAGAACGAGAATGCCTACATTGCCATACTCGACCCGCCCGACGTTATAAAGCGCAAGCTGAAGCGCGCCGTTACGGATAGCGACGGCGAGATACGCTTTTCGGAGGACAAGCCGGGCGTTTCCAACCTGCTCTCCATATATTCCTGCATGACGGGAAAAACAGTGGAGCAAAGCGAGGCGGAGATGGCCGGTCAGGGATACGGCGCGCTCAAGGAACGTGTGACGGACGCGGTGATAGCCGGGCTTGAGCCATTGCAGCAGCGCTACGCCAAGGTGCGCGCAGACAAGGCCTATCTTGAGGAAATAATGACGGAAAACGCCGAAAAAGCGGCGCGGGCGGCGGCAAAAACTCTCTTTAAGGTACACAAGAAACTGGGGCTGGCTCCATACAAGCTGTAACGGCGAGGTGAATTTATGGGATGGGTCATTGCGAACTATATAACTTTGGGCATAGTGATAGCCTACGGTGTGCTGCTGGTGCTGTACATACGCGCCGAGATGAAAAATTCTGATGTGGCGGGCGGCAAGCTTGCAACCATGCTGCGCGTGATATTGAGCGTGATGTTTTGCGCGGTGGGTCTCATATCCTGCTGGATATTGAGGTATTATTCCCTCGCGCCCGATCTGTTTTTTGTGTTCAAGCTTATAATGGCGCTCAGCTTGTTCCTAGCGCTTATTGGCGGATTGCTGTTGCAATATGTGAGCACAGACGTTAAGAAGCTGCGCGGGGGTCTTATCTGCCTCATAGTAATGCAAATAATGCTGATAGTGCCCATGTGCATTTTGAACGGTATAGGCTGGAAGGAGCTTGTGTTCACCGCCGTTATACTGGTGATGCTTGGGCTGCTTCGCAAAAAGCAGAGCTGGCAGCCGGGCGAGGCCAAAAAAGCGCTGACGGTATACAGCGTCTTGCTCACCTTCATGGCATCCAAGGCCGCCGTAAATATGTCGCAGGACATGACGGTGGGCGCGGTGCTGCTTTCGGTGGGTGCGGCGCTGTTTCTTATTTCGTACATATTTTGGGGCGTGCATAGTTTCCACAGCCAAAAGCGTTCGGACATCAATATTTACTACATAACATTTTTCGCCGGCATGATGCTTATAGCGTTGAGTGCCAGCCCCGAATTTTCGACATCTTTGATTTATTGACATAAAATACTAGGGGGTATATTTTTATGACAGGTATAATGGAGAAAAACGAGAAAGAACAGTTGCACGCGGACGGCGTTCCCTTCGAGAACGAAATCGAAAAACGCCGTTCGGGAGGAACGGATGGTGGAGACAGCCTGATAAAGCGGCTGCTTAAACGCTGGTTTATCGACGGTATGGGCGCTATGGCGCTGGGTCTTTTCTCCAGCCTCATAATAGGGCTGATAATATCTCAGTTGGCGACCATTCCCGGGCTCTCAATATTGGCGCAGTTTTCCGAGATAGTGGGCGCTAAATCGCCCGTGGTGGGCGCGGCGATCGGTGTTGCCATAGCCTACGGGCTTAAAACGAAGCCGCTCGTTATATTCGCTTCGGCGGCGACCGGTGCTTTTGGTTACTCGCTGGGCGGGCCGGTGGGCGCCTTTGTGGCGGCGCTGGTAGGCGCGGAAATTGGTAATATGGTCGCGAACAAAACGCCCGTCGATATAATCGTTACGCCCATCGTTACAATACTTTCGGGCTGTGCGATAGGTTTCTTAGTGGGCGCTCCGCTAAACGATTTTATGACATGGCTGGGCAGCGTTATAAACGCGGCCACCGTGCTCTCGCCGCTGCCCATGGGCATTGCGGTGGCTATACTGGTGGGCATGGCGCTCACCGCTCCCATAAGCTCTGCCGCGCTGTGCATAATGATGGGCATAGACGGGCTGGCGGCGGGCGCTGCCGTGGCGGGCTGCTGCGCGCAGATGATAGGCTTTGCCGCAATGAGTTTCAAGGAAAACGGCTGGGGCGGCTTCTTGGCGCAGGGCCTGGGAACCTCCATGCTGCAATTTCCCAATATACTGAGAAGACCGCAGATCTGGATCCCGCCCATACTGGCCTCGGCCATAGTGGGTCCGGTCTCCACGATGATATTCCAAATGACGAACACGCCCATGGGCGCGGGCATGGGAACCTCCGGCCTCGTGGGTCAGTTTGGCGCGTGGGCGGCCATGAGCGCGACCACCGCTCCCGGCATGCTAATATTTGAAATAGGTCTGGTGCATTTTGTGTTGCCCATCATATTGACGCTGCTTTTTGCCGCGCTGCTGCGAAAAGTGGGCTGGATACGCCCGGATGATCTCAAGCTTCGAATGATAAAGTAAAGGCAACACAGCGCGATTACGGCTTACTCTCATTTGCGCGGAATTGCCTAAACTTTTCATGAGCCAATAGGCTTATGGCAAAGCGGTTCGCTCAGAGCTATAATGTATATATGAACGCGAACACCATTTCGCGGAGCTCATATAAAATACAATATAAAGGAGCGTAGTCTGCATGGAAAAGTTGGTTTTGGGTGTTGCGGCGACCCGCCGTGACGTTTTTGACGCGAAGGAAGCCCAGCGCTATAAGGACATAGTGCTGAAGGAGATCAAGGGGTACGGCATTGCCGAGATCGTCGATATAGACGATATAAACCCGGAGGGGCTGTTGTTTGACGAAAACGATCTCTGCGCGATCGAAAAAAAGTTCCGCGCGGCGGGCGTGAACGGCTTGTTTTTTCCGCACGGCAACTTTGGCACGGAATTTCTGGTGGGCAAGCTGGCCAAGCGCATGGGGCTGCCCGTGCTGATTTGGGGCCCGAGGGACGACGCTCCGGGTGAGGGCGGCGTGCGCTCGCGCGATTCGCAGTGCGGCCTGTTCGCCTCAGGCAAGGTGCTCAGAAGGTTTGGCGTACCCTTTACCTACATAACGAATTGCCACGTAACGGACGAGGAGTTCAAGAAGGGCTTTGCCAACTTTATAGCGGTGTGCGGCATTGTGAAGGCTTTCCGCAACATAAAAATATTGCAGATATCCACGCGTCCCGCGCCGTTTTGGACTATGATAGTGAACGAGGGCGAGCTTTTAGAGCGTTACGGCATAGAGGTTTTTCCCATCACGCTCACCGAGATGCTCATGGGCATGGAGGATATCAAAAAAGAGTCCGGGCAGGATTTCAAGGACGCTGTCGCTAAAATAAGCAAGTTCGACTGCGCCACGCTGGAGGGTACGGACGGCATAGCGAATATTGCCGCCATGAAGGTGTGGATAAAGCGCACGGCCGAGCAAAACGGCTGCAACGCCGTATGTATGCAGTGCTGGACGGCTTTGCAGGATGCCATAAACCTTATGCCCTGCGCTGCCAACGGACTGCTTGCGGACGAGGGGCTGCCCACGATGTGCGAAACGGACATACACGGCTGCGTTTCCTCGCTGGTGCTGCAAGCGGCGGTGGAATACACCTCGCCCATATTCTTCGCCGATCTCACCGTGCGCCACCCGGAAAATGACAACGCGGAGCTGCTGTGGCACTGTGGGAACTTCCCGCCCTCCTGCGCCAAGGACCCGGACAAAGCCTCGATAGGCATAAACTTTGTGCTGGAATCGCACGCGCCGGGCATAGGCAATTTTGAGCTCAGGCACGACGATATAACCGTGTGCCGATTCGACGGCGACAACGGCGAATACAGTATGTTCATGGGCGAGGGCAAGGCGGTGGACGGGCCCATGACCTCGGGAACATATGTGTGGATGGAGGTGCCGGACTGGAAAAAATGGGAGCACAAGCTGGTTACCGGCCCGTACGTGCATCACTGCGCGGGAGCCTACGGCAAGGTGGCAGTGGCGATGTACGAGGCCTGCAAATACATAGGCGTAACGCCCGATCCCGCCGATCCCACGAGGGAAGAGATAGAATATCAGCTTATACACGGTTTGGATTGAGTTTGTTTTTAAGGTCGCGGGCTTTGCCCGCACCCACTGGGGAACACGGAGCGACCGCCCGCAGTGCGGGATGCAGGAAGCGCAGTGTTCGCTGAGCGTAAGCATTGCGATAGCAATGCCACAGCGAAGCGGGAAGACTCCCCAGACCCCGGAAAACGCCGCTTTGAGGCGTTTTCTTGCTTTATGAGAGTTGCAAGACCGGGGCGGAGTGCTTTTCATGCCGGAGGGAGGTGAAACCTCCCTCCTACAACAATGTTTTTCGGAGCACCGGCTGCTCATATAACCCTTACATAAGGTTTTTTGAAGTTCATAGAAACTTTTTTGCAAAAAAGTTTCTATGCCGCCGGAGGCGACCTTTAATAATGCCTAGCCAACCGCCCAAACACCGGCTCCAAGGCGTCGTGCGCTTCCATAAACGCTTCGTACATATCCTCGTACACGGCCTTATTGAGCGGGTTTGGCTCGTATATCCTGCCCACCGAAAATGTGGAGTCCACCGCCTCTTCGGGCGAGGAGAACAGGCCTACCGCCACGCCGCCGTATAGCGCCGCGCCCAGCACGCTGTCCTCATTTCCGCGCAGTGTGTATACCGGCTTTTGGTATATATCCGCCTTTATCTGGCTCCACAGCGCGCTTTTGGATGCACCCGAAACGTGGTGCACCGCGTCCGCTGCAAGGCCGTTCGCCTCCAGCACGTCTATGGTACGCTTCAGATCGAAGGCCACGCCCTCAAGCAGCGCGCGCACCATTACGGGCAGCTCGGTACCGAGGTGTAAGCCTATGAACGCGCCGCGCGACTGCATACTGCCCATCGTCCGCTCACCCAAAAAATGCGGCAGGAAAAGCAGTCCGTTCGCGCCCACGGGAGTTTTTTCCGCCATTGCCGAAAGGTGATCGTATGGATCAATGCCCGCTTTTGCGGCCTCAGCCGCCGCTTCGCAGGCCAGCGTATCCCTAAACCAGCGGTATGTGGCGCCCGACCCGTCCAGCGAGCGGAACACCACCCAGCCGGAAATGGGGCTGTTTATGTTCAGCATTCTTTTGTCGGCGACGGGTGTGGCCGAATGCGCGGCAATTACACCCGTGGTTGCAGAGAGGTCTATGACAACGTTTTTCTTGTGTATGCCCGAGATATACATGGATGTGGGCATGTCGCCGCCTCCGCCCGCCACCCTTGTGCTTGTGGACAGCCCGGTCTCGGCTGCCGCCTGCGCCGATATATTGCCTATCACGGCGAAGGAGGAAACTATTTCGGGCAGTTTTTCAATGTCCACGCCTATGCGCGAGGTCAAAACCTCCGACCAGTCGCCGGAGGCCGCGTCCATAAGCATTGAGCCCGAGGCCTCCGTGGGGTCTATGCAGGCTCTGCCCGTCAGCTTGAAGTTTATATAGTCCTTGGGCGTGAACACCTTGTATATCTTGTCGTATAGCTCGGGCTGGTTTTCCTTTATCCAGCGCACCTTGAGCCCAAACCAGTTGGTGGCCGGCACGTTGCCCGAAATACCGTAGAGCTCGTCCGCCGCGCTGTCCGCGAGCAGCCTGTCTACCAGCTCGGAGGTGCGTTTGTCGCAATATAGCTGCACGTTTTGCTCCAGCAGCGCGCCGTCTTCGGCTATGGGCACCGCGCCGTGCATGTGCGCGCAGCAGCCCACGGAAAGTATATCCTCCGGCGCTATGCTCGTTTCACTCAATATTTCGCGTATGCCGCCGCATATAGTGGGCCACCACAGCTCCGCGTTTTGCGTTGCCCACAGCGGACGATCCACATCTATATAGATCGGAGTGCTGCGAAAGGCGACGGTTTTGAGCGCTTCGTCAAAAAGCACCACTCTTATCGATTGTGTGCCTGCGTCTATACCAAGCATATATTTCATAATAATAAATCTCCTTTGACAATATACAAAAAAAGAGTACACAAAACAAATATAATAAAGAAGCGACTATATTTATATCAAGCGATAGATCATTTATATAAGTTTATATTTTCAGCTGCGTAAAAATATATATACTTCTCGGGCAGCTTCTCCGCGCATATTATATTCTTGATATCGTTCATGGGGCATACGCAGAGAAATGTGCGCTTATCTATCTTGCCACCGTCCAAAAAAACAAAGCTATTGTCTGAGTTTTCTATGAGGTATGTATATAACGGAAGCTGAAAGCGCTTTATAATGGAATAACCGTAATCCAAATCAACGCCGTCCACGGTGATAAAGGCTTTATTGAAATACAGCTTGGGCAGCAGCCCTGTGGATGATTCGCTCAGCGTTTCCATGTGCGTCTGACCCACGAATACGTCGCCGCCTATAAGTATCACGGTCACGGAGCCCGCGTCCGCCAGTTCCACCACGGCGTTCACGTTGGTGGTGGCCACGGTCAGGTTTTCTATATCTCTTATGTAGCGACTCATTAGCGTGCAGGTGAGGCCTGCGCCCAAAAACAGCACATCTCCCGACTTCACGAGGGAGGCCGCAATGCGCGCGTTGTTGTCCTTGGTCTTAAAAAAAGGATCCTCCTGCTGTATGCGTGTATAGTCGAAAAACCTGCTCACGTTTTCCTGCTTAGCTTTTTGTACGCCGCCGTGCGTCTTTATAAGCTTTTTTTCGGAAACGAGCTGGTTTATGTCACGGCGTATGGTGGCAATGGAAGCGCCTGTAAGATTACACAATTCGCTGGTCAATGCAGTGTCTTTTTTGTTGACGTAATCAATAATTTTTTGTCTTCGATTAAGTGGAATCACGCTTGTTGCCCTTTATTCTTTCTGTTTTTTCTGGGAAGGGGAAAGATCCCTTATTCCTTTGTTATTTTAATCTTTATTAGCGGTATTGTCAAATGAGAATAGAATTATAATGATTTAATATGATTTTATTGAAAAAAATATTGAGAATAATTGATCGGTGTACGATTGCTATAGCTAATAAGGCGTGTTGGGGCTCAAAATAGACAAATATAGCAATGAATGGGATTTTTGGCGCAAATCTAGCCAATTTGGACTCGAGAAAATGAGCATGTACGGCAAATGGAATGGGGCGGATATTTCTTTAAAATATGTAAAAAATCCTTTGCTATAGAGGGTTTGATAGGTGTTTGTCCGGGCGGCCGAGCCTGCGGGCAAATGTGTTCATACGGAGGGGTGCAATATTGGCGCTTTGTTTTCGTTTGCTATCTTTTTGAGAAATATAGAAGTAAATGTGAGCAACAATATGGGTATGATTGATAAATTATGAATATATTTATTGACATATATGATTTAATATGATAATATTTGCAAATAAAGAAGCACAAATTTTAATCAAGCAAAACTTTTTTTACGTGTTACAATCAAAGACTTAATTGAGAATGAAGGAGAAGAAAGAATGAAGAAAATTTTAGCAGTTGTATTTTGTGTTTTGTTGTCTATTGCTTTTGTAAGCTGTTCGGCCCCGGCTCCGGCCGCGTCCGAGGCACCCGCTGCAGCCAGTGAAGCGGCGCCTGCCGCAAGCGAAGCAGCTCCGGCTCCGGCAGCATCTGAGGCTGCACCCGCTTCGGAAGCTCCGGCAGCGTCTGAACCTGCGGCGGAAGCTCCGGCAGCGGGCAACATAAAGGTTGGCTTTGCAATAAGAACTATGGACGGTTCCTATTATAAGGCGATCGCCGATGATACCGAAAAATACGCCAAAGAGCTGGGCTGGGAAATCGTTGTGCTGAACGCGGCAGACGATATTGCCAAAGAAACAGAAAATATGCAGACACTGGTTTCCATGGGCGTGAATCTCATATTCCTGGATTGCGTAGACCCCACAGCGGCGGTTGAGAGCATAAAGCTGGCCACAGACGCGGGCATACCCCTCATAAATCTTGACAGCGGAGTGGACGAGGGAACGGCTCAGGTAACCACAGTATATTCCGATAACGAGCAGAACGGCCTGAAGGTTGGCCAGATATTCGTACCCTATTTCGATGAAAAGATGGGCAAAGATACGGAGATAAAGAGCATACTTCTCTCCGGAAACAAGGGCAGCATAGCGGGCGAGCAGCGCAGGCAGGGTCTCATGGCCGGCATAATAATGGGCAGAACGGGCTGCACCGAAGAGGAAGCCTGGACGGCCGCCAAAGAGCTTGACCAGCAGGTAATAAGCGGAGGCAAGGGCACAAACGCCGACGCTAAATTCACCATAGTAGGTCAGGGCTGGGGCAACTGGAACGAAAACGGCGGTCTGGAAGCAGTTGAGGATATACTCACAGCCAATCCCGACGCTAACGTGATAATGGGCGAGAACGATCCTATGGTGCTGGGCGCTATGGCCGCTCTTGATAACGCGGGCAAGAAAGCCGGCGAGGACATTATACTGATATCCGCTGCGGACGGTTCCTTCGCGGGTTACGACGCCATAAAGGCGGGCACCTACTTTGCGATAGGCCAGAACAGCCCCGGAAAGATAGCCAAGCTGGGCGTTGAGATCGCCAAGGAAATATTGGTAGACGGCAAAGACCCGGCAAGCTATGACGCTATAACAATGACAGACGCCATAGCCGTGGTTCAGGACAATGTTGAAGCCGAGTACGAATACGGATTCTAATACGAATAAGTAAGTAAAACCAGGAGAAACATTTAAAAATTGTAGCAGGTAAAAAATACCGCGCGCTCGCCGTTGTGGCGGGCGCGTGGTAAAAGTTTGCGGTAAAGCGGACGGGGAAGTTTTTTCATGGAAAGTGAGGTATGAGCGGCAGTGGACAATTTGAGGCTGGATATGCGTGATATA
>CAYXFB010000076.1:0-12542 GCA_964464145.1 uncultured Christensenella sp. | reverse complement strand
CGGGAAATAAGAACGCGGATATAAGGCCGGATTTTTTGAGAAAACTTTTTTGCTGCTCCAATATGGCGGAGGCTCTCTTTGATAACTCATAGGAACGGATGGCGTTTTTTGTTTTGCCTCGTGTGGTTTCTCCATACCGATTTATAGCCCTGCGCACAGACAGAACGGATCCTTTTACATCTTCACTCTTTAGCCCTGCTATTTCGCCGGGGCGGAGGCCTGTAACCGCTTGGAAGCGATAGGCATATATAAACCACTCAAAAGCGGGTATGCCGTATCTCGTGGAATTGTCTACCGAAAAAAGAATTTTCAGATCATCCGGCTGCAATGTTTGTCTATGGCTTTTTTCCGCGCTCTTGGGGATCGTGATATTCTCCGGCATTAGCTTTGTGGCTCTGCATTTACGGGCGTACTTCATGAATGTGATCATGCAGGCTCGTATGTTTTTGAGTGTTTTTTCTGATAGATGGCCTTTTGTGAAAGCCGCCGTTATTACATTCTGCAAATGCTGCTCGTTTAGATTGCCCATGCGGATATTGCCTATTTTGGGGTTTATCCAGTTTCTTATATAGCTATCGTATGGGTGCCAGTTGCCTTTGCTGGTGGTTATCTTGATTTCCTCAAGCCATTGGCCTATGAGGACGGACAGTTTCACATTTTCCCCTATTATGCCATCATCAAGCCATGCGTCCGCTTTGGCGTTACATTCGCGCTGCCCCTTGCGGCCGGGCGTGGAGCTGGTGAAAGAGCGCCGCCCACCATCTTTTTGCACTTTTATCTGCCAGCGCTTGTATTTTTCCAGCCACACAGCTGTATTTGTACGTTTGCCCATGAGAAAGATTCCTTTCTGATTAGTGAATTAGTAAATCCGCAGGCGTTTGCGGGTTTCTAAATTTTTGCCTAACGATTTATGCTTGGTCATTTTTGTTTTAAATCATTTAGTATTTTATTAAAATCGCCGCGGATACTTCTTAAAATAACGTCTTTTCCCATTTCCTCTAGGTTTAAGGCTTTTCCGGTATACTTTTTATACTCATCAAAATCTATATTTCCATATAGCCTGTGTGTAACTTTATTGACATAATTTTTTGTAATAGTCGATTTATTTGTAAGCAAATCAATATTGAAAAGTAAATTGGGAAATTTATCGTTACAAATTAAGTTATTAAAAGTTACAATTAATGAGTTTTTATAGCTACTATTGTAGTTCATATTGAAGCCCTTAATTGTTTCAATGCAATCATCAGTTAGACCTAATGTTATATTCAGACTGGTGAAATCTAGATTTTTTACATTAGATCGTCCAATTAGATAATCTATAGAAGTATTATAATAATCGGCAATAAGGCATAAGGTATTGTAGTTCGGGGAAGAGCCATTCTCCCATTTGTTATAATTTTCCAATTTTATTTTACTGTATCCAAGTTCTTGAGCTGTTTCATTCAAATCGCCTGTTATTTGTGCTTGTGTTTTATTACCACGCAATTCACGCAATCTATCCTTTAATTCCATAATATTAACCCCTTATTTTTTGTGCTAGTTTCATTATAAAGAATATTTTTCTCTAACGCAAGATATTTAGTAAGGTTATTCCTAAAAGTAAAGAATTTATGCGTAGGAATAAAATTACTTATACGTGCGTATAAAAATAAAATAATTCTTGCAAATGGAATTGTTTTATGGTAGCATAATCCGCAAGAATAAAAATACTATTTTGGAGGGTGGACAAATGAAACCATATCAAAAATTACGAGTTGCTCTATTCGCTAACGACATTACCCAGCTTGAATTGGCGGAGGAAATGGGGTGTCACTTCACGCACATCTCTGTACTAATGCGCGGCAGATCAGACTGGCGGCTGAGTGAGTGTTACAAGGTGCTGGACATTATAGGCGTACCGCATGACCAGTTGCCGGAATACTTTCCGCAAAAGCCTTTTGAACAGCAGTATGAGCCGGAACTGGAAAAAGCAAATTAAATATTGAGGGGAGGATTTTTCAAATGACAGCTAAAATGGTGAAAAAGATCGAGGTAATAAAGAGCAACACCCAAAGCCAGCCGGAATTTTTGCTTAATAAAGGAAACCGGGAAATGGCGGAGGCTTTGATGGCGGAAAGCCGGGAGTATGACAGGGAGATGGAAGGGCTTGTAAGTCTGATCTATCAATGGGGTTACTGCGAGGGTACAAATTACCAAACGCCGGAGCAAAGCAGCGCAAAGCATTCTGATATCACAAGAAATATACTCTTTGCTTTAGGTTACACACCGAGTACGCTTGCGGCCGACCTTGGCGTTGGTGTTTCGGTAGCAAAGCGTTTGCTATGCTACGGTAAGAAACTAAAATTCAGCGACATCACTATATTAAGCAGAATGCTGGGGATATCAGTAAATACACTGGTTGGCTTTGAAGAACCCGGCTCAAGAGGCCAAAAAGAAAAGGCAGCTTTGCAGAGCCGCCAAATCTAAAGAACACATAAAACTTATTCATTTTGTGTGTTCATCTTATACCGCGAAGGAGATTTTGTCAAATGAAAGATTACGATAGCAGTTAACGGCGGCATGGCGGAGGCTTCCGCCTTTAAATAAAAATAAAATAAAAAAGTAGCACTCAACGGTTTGGCGACCTATGCTACTTTTTCAAATCAACTACGTGATTTAATTATAGCAAAAAGCCGCGTGGTTGTCAACAAAAACTAGGTGTAAGTCCAAACCAAAAGACTTGGTAATACAGGCTATTGTAGCGTTCAATTGGGGAAAAGGGATGAAGCGATACCGAAAGATAACAGACGCGGGCGCGGTGCGCGAGGTGGAAGTTTCCTGCGTGTGGGCAGAGGACGCGGGCAGGCAGCGCGGTAAAAAAGTGAATAAGAGCAGCAGTGCAAAACAGGCGCGGAATCATAGAAACTCTGTTCGTCTGCTGGGGCAGCTTATCAATGCGAACTTTACTAAGGAGGATTATTTTCTAACGCTTACCCACCATACGGACGTAACGGAGGAACAGGCTAAAAAGCTGCTGGATAAATTCATTCGTGATGTGCAAAAGATACTCCGGCTACTGGGTGACCCGCCGTTGAAGTATATAGCGGTAACGGAAAACAAGCACAAGGAGAAGCACCGCATTCATCACCACATAGTAATGAGCGCATTACCGATTGAAATCCTTGCAAAGCTATGGCGCCACGGCACCAGTTTAAGCAGCCGCCTATATGGCCAAGACTACACGGGCCTAGCACGCTATATAGCAAAGGATCCGGTAGAGGCGCACAAAAAGAAATGGAAGCAGAGCCGCGGCAACCTTATTCACCCGAAGCCGGAGTATAAACCCGCCAAAGCGGAGGATTCCACAGAAGCACCTATAAGGACACCCAAGGGCTACCGCTGCGTGGACCGGCAGGTGGAATATTACGAAGAAGTGGGCGTGTGGAAGTATGCCAAGTTTCTAAAGAACGGTGCAATTGATCTCTCTACAGGATCGCGGGAGAATAAAAAAAACAAAGGCTCTGACGGAGGATGAATACCGCCGTTATGGAGGTCACACATGAGCTATTTTCAGATATGTACAAAATGTGGAGCACATTTAGACCCCGGCGAAAAATGCGATTGCGAAAATACTATTAGACAAAGTGGAGGTAATGATAGTGGACAGATCATTAGAAGTAGCAGTAAAAAGACTTACGGAAGCAATGGAGAACGTGGGCACGCTTTTGGAAGCCATAATGTACACGCTGGATAAGATCAACGAGAAAATGTGATATGAATTTTTTTCAAAAGATTTTTAAGAGCAAGCAGAAGCCAAAAAACAACTCTCTCTTTGTTGCGCCTTTCAGTATGTTTTCGGCTTGGAGCGGCGACGCGTGGGAGAACGACATATACCGCGCCGGGGTGGACGCGATAAGCCGCAATGTTTCCAAGCTCAAGGCCAACCATGTTATTCACGATGGCGACAAGCGGAATCCTGGCAATGACGCAAAATTGAACCGTCTGCTACAGACCCAGCCAAACCCGTATATGAGCGCGGCGGATATGCTGTATAAGCTGTGTGCCCACTATTATTTATACAATAACAGCTTTGCGTATGTGCAACGCAATATGCGCGGCCAGACTATGGGCGTGTTCCCGTTTGATGTAAGCAACGTGCAGTTTTACAGCGACGCGGCCGGAAGCATATTTTGCAGATTTTACTTTCAAAACGGAGCGGAGGCGCTCTTGCCCTATTCGGATATAATACACTTGCGCCGGCATTTCAATGGCAATGAGCTGCTGGGTGACGCAAATACGGCGCTGAGTCCTGCGGTTGCGCTGGCTCATGCCCAAAACGCGGGATTGGAGAGCAGCATAAAGACCAGCTCCAATATAAGCGGCATATTGCACTATACGCAAATACTGGCGCCGGATAAGCTCAAGGAGGAAAAAGAGCGCTTCATGGCGGACTATCTTACAATTTCCAATTCGGGCGGAATTGTGGCCACAGACTCTAAAACGGAATACACGCCCATTACGCATAATGTGAACGGCATAAACAGCGAACAAATGGAAGCGGTGAAAACAAAAATATATGATTACCTTGGCATTACGCAGAAAATAGTAAATTCCAGCTATTCAGAGGACGAATTTTCCGCGTTCTATGAATCGGTAATAGAGCCGTTCGCGCTGCAAATGAGCCTTGAGTTTACAAGGAAGCTGTTCACGGACAGGGAGCGCGAGTTTGGCAATTCCATAGTATTTGAGTCCGGCCGCCTCGTATTTTCAAGCAACAACACCAAAATAAAGCTCATTTCCGGCCTTGTTCCGTATGGATTGCTTACGGTAAACCAAGCGTTGGAAATTTTAAATCTGCCCACGGTCGAGGATGGAGACAAGCGCCTGCAAACGCTGAACGTCGTTGACGCGGCAAAGGCGAACCAATACCAGCTAGACGTCGGGCAGCTCACCACGGAACAAATAAATAGAGAGGAAAATATAAAATGACAGTAGAAGAAAAAATAATCAAAACACTGAGTCTTACCGGCCTGCCCGTTACGCGCCACTACAGCAATACAAAGGTGGATAAGGCATATATAGTTTTTAACTATACGTCATATCCGACTAATTATGGCGACAATGTGCCGCACTTTGAAAAGAACTTTGTACAGATCCATTTGTTCAGTCCCACGGATTTCAATTGCGGGCCGTTGAAAAAGCAAATAAAAACGTTGATAGGTAATGACAGCGATTTCACCTATCCAAGCATGACGGACGTTTGCGAACCAAAATATCAGCATTGGGTTTTTGAATGTGAATTGATAAGCGACCTTTGAGTTATACCCATGCGGAGGCGCTTTTTCCCAAAATAGCGAGGTGGACAATGAAAGAGATAAGGATTGCGGAGATCGGCACCCAAGCCACGGCAGAGGCGGCGGGGCTTATACTCACCGGGAGGCCTATCGTATACGATACGCCCACGGTTATAAATGACCCGGCAGGGCAATACACCGAGATCATACGGCGGGGCGCGCTGGATGATACGGACATTACAGACACGCGCCTAATGTATAATCACGATTTGAACAAGGTGCCACTTGCAAGGACACCCAAAACCATGCGGCTCACCGTTTGCCCGGCAGGGCTGGAAATGGCCGCACAGTTGCCGGACACAGAGGAGGCCCGCGCGGTACATACGGCAGTAGAGCGCGGCGACCTTAACGGAATGAGCTTTGCGTTTGTGGTACCTCCGGGCGGGGATAAATGGGATTTGAGTTCGAGGACACGCGAGATATTCAGAATAAAAAAGATTCTTGAGGTTTCCGTTGTACCCTTCCCCGCATACCCGCAGGCAAGTGTGGAGGCGCGTTCCGCGCTCAAATGCTTGACCGAGCAGCAAAGGAAACAGGCCATCATATTGGCCAATAAAGTATTGATTAAGGAGATTTAGTTGTATGAAATTTAGTACAGTGGCGGAGGCGTTCAATTATTACAGAAACGCCAGCATAGAGGAAATAGAGAAAAGGGCGGCAACGCTCAAGGGAACCATAGAGACGGACGCGGAGGCGGATATAACCGTTATAAATATTGAGCTTGAGGGCTTGCAGCAGGCCAAGAAAAACCAGCAGGAAAAGCAGACGGATAAAAAGCCGGAGCAAGAGGGGCAGCAGGAACAGCAAGAGCAGCGCGGTTTTAACCCTATAACGGGCATGAGCTTTAGAGGCGCCAGCGCGGAGGCCACCACGGGCGACGTATTCGCAAGCGCGGAATACCGCAACGCTTTTTATAAATCCCTGCTGGGCCAGCAGCTCAACGCGGCGGAGGCTTCAGCATACAGGAGGGCGGCGGAGATAGCACAAGCGGAGAGACGCGCGGACGCTTTCGCCACGTCAAGCAACGCCGCCGCGATACTGCCCACCGCAACGCTCAATGAAATAGTGAGTAAAGCCCGTGTGATGGGCGGCTTGCTCTCCATATGCCGCGCTTTCAATTTGCCGGAGAAGCTGGCCGTACCCGTGGCAACACCCAGCGCCAACGCGCAATGGCACACAGAGGGCGCCAAGGTTGACACGGAGAAGCCCGCTATAGCAAACGTTATGTTTGACGGTTACGAGATAATCAAGATATTCTCCATAAGTGCCAAGGTACGTAAAATGAGCGTGGCGGCGTTTGAGAAATACTTGATAGATGAGCTTTACGCCTGTGTGATGGGTACGGTGGAAAACGCGCTGGTGAACGGTACGGGCAGCGGACAGGGTACCGGGCTTGAAACGATATCATGGACGGCGGGAACGAATGCTATAGAATACGCAAAATCTACAAAGCCCAAGTATACGGATTTTGTTTCCACAATGGCAATGCTTGCACGCGGCTACAGTGCGGGCGCAAGCTGGGCAATGAGCAACGCCACGCTATACACACACGTATACGGTGTGGTGGATGATACCAAACGCCCCATATTCATAGCAGACCCCAAGCAGGAAGCAATTGGCCACATACTGGGCAAGCCCGTTGTGGTGGATGATAACATAGCGGCCGGAGATATATATTTAGGCAACTTCCAGTTTATGGGCTACAATCTGGCGGAGGCTCCCATAATTGAAGTGTCGCGGGAATCCAGCTTTAGCAAGGGGCTTATAGACTACAGAGCGTTGGCGATCGCGGACACAAAGCCCATAGCCACGGAAGCCTTTGTAAAAATGCGTGAGGCTACCGCGTAATGATCTCGCCGGACAAAGCAAGAGAATGGCTGCGCATAGACGGCGCGGACAATGACGATATTATTACAGGGCTAACCATGGCGATACCTAGCTATATTGAAGTGGCCACGGGTATGAAGCCGGAGCAGCAGGAGAAGGAACCTTTAGCGGAGGCGGTATCAAAATTTATATTGCTGCTATGGTACAACGCTGAGCAATCCGAAACGGAGAAATTGCAGCAGACTATAGATAATTTGCTAAAGGCTTTGACAATGAAGGTAATCAAATGAATGAATGCGGCTGCCCTGTTATTTCGGGCAGCCACATCATTATATGGGTGGCGGCATGGCACAGGGTTTCAGTATAAAATTTTATCAAAGCAAGCAGTGGCGAAAGACCAGGGCGGCGTATTTGACCAGTGTGCATTATATCTGCGAACGCTGCGGAGGCTTGGCCAGCTTGGTACACCATAAGAAATACCTATCTCCGGGCAATATGAGCGATGTGGAAAATGCGCTGGGGTGGGATAACCTAGAGGCGCTTTGCCTTGACTGCCACAATGAGGAACACTTTGGCGGCGGTGTGTGCGCCGAGGGGCTGAGGTTTGATTCTCAAGGCAATATTATAAGGAGCGGGAATATTGATTAAATCAAATTTAAAATATGGGGTTACCAAGAAGAAACCTTTTTACTCAAAAATGAGTAATAGGTAATATTATACGAGGAGCACAATATTGATTAAATCATGCAGGGGCTGCGGTGAAGATTTCACCACAAACAGGAGCGCGCGCGACTATTGTTCGCGGGAATGCGCCAACAAGTGCAATGGAGAAACGCGAGGTAAAGAGCCGCCCAAGGGTAAGCGGTATTCTATATGGAGCAGTGGCGGAGGTGTTCAGAGCACAGCAATTGCGGCGCTCATAGAAACGGGCAGGCTTACCAAGCCGGACTTTGGCGTAATGGTTGACTGCGGTTATGAAAAAAGCGCAACGCTGGATTATATGCACAACGTGACCATACCGAGGCTCAAGGCGGCCGGGGTAGAGTTTCATATGCTGGACACCACAAAGTATACAAACAATGATTTGACGGACGGCAAAGGCCATGTGAATATACCGGCGTTCCGGCTCAAAGAGGACGGCCGGGTCTCAAAGCTGCACACACATTGTAATTTTACGTGGAAGGTGCGGGTAACAAGGATGTGGGCGCGGGAGCAAGGCGTTGCGCACTGTGAAAACTGGCTGGGTATATCTACGGATGAAGTGCAGCGGGCGCGGGCTTCCACGCTGAAATGGATAACTTTGAGGTACCCGTTGATTGAACTGGGCTTGAACCGCGAGGCGTGTATATATGAGATCGCCAAAGCCGGTTGGCCTATGCCGTCTCGTTCATCCTGTATATTCTGCCCACAGCAGGACAAAAAGGCGTGGCGGAATTTAAAGGAAAATTACCCGGAGGATTGGGCGGTGGCCTTGGCGGTGGAGCAGCGTATAAGGCAGGAAGCGCCGGACGTGTTTCTTTGCAGAGAATGCAAGCCGCTTTCGGAAGTGTTTTAGTAATGCAATAGATTGAAATATCATGATGGTTTTAAAGTGTGCCGACGATCCGGTGCCCCCCATTTTTGATTTTGTGTCTATTGCGTCTGAACCGTCGCGCCCAGAATAGAAAACCTCTCTACGAGATTCGCGCATAAGCGGGGTGTTATAGCCCGGGAAGGAATATTTATCATGAGAAAAGCAGTACCAAAAACAATATCAGCGGACAAAAGCCAGCTTGACAGGCTAATTGACCTCATGCCGGATAATATGAAGTTTGTGGGAACAAAGCTGGCGGGTGAAATGATTTTCATCATGGAAATGCTGGAAAAGCTGAAAAAAGAAATTGAGAGCAAGGGGGTTGTGGAAGAATTTAAGCAGGGGCGGCAGCAGTTTTTGCGCGAAAGCCCCGCGCTGAAATCGTATAATACAACGGCGCGGCAATACAGTATGCTATGTAAACAGTTTATTGATATGCTCCCCAAACAGGTGCAGGCGAAAGCCGGAAGCGATCTATTGGAGTTTGTGCGTAACGGATGACTTTCATAGAGGAATACAACAACGCCATCAAAACAAAGAAGTGCGTTGTTTCCCGCCGGGTGGCGAAAATATACAAAAAGCTGGCGCAGGACGTGAACAGGAAGCGCGGCCCTTATCTTTTTTCGGAGGAAAAGGCAAACCGGCCGATAGAGTTTATAGAGCGGTTTTGCAAGCATTCCAAAGGCGAATGGGCCGGGCAGCCCGTAAAGCTGGAGCTTTTTCAAAAGGCTTTTATATCGGCGCTGTTTGGCTTTGTTCGCAAGGATAACGGCTTGAGAAGGTATAGGGAAGCCTTTTTCATGGTTGGGCGCAAAAACGGCAAAAGTACGGTTTTGGCAGGGCTTGCGCTTTACATGATGATTGCGGACGGAGAACCGGGCAGCGAGGTATACAGCACGGCCAGCAAGAAGGACCAGGCAAGAATCATATTTGATGAAACGCACAACATGATAAAGCAAAGCCCGGCGCTGTATGAGCATATAAAGAAGCGCAAGGCCGATCTGTATTTTGAATCCAGCTTTAGCAAATTTCAGCCCTTGGGCAAAAACAGCGATACATTGGACGGGCTGAACGCGCATTGCGTGATAATGGACGAGCTGCACAGCGTCCGCGATCGGAATCTATACGAGGTCATGAAGCAGAGTCAAAGCGCCCGCCGCCAACCTCTTTTGGTGATGATAACCACGGCGGGAACGGTGCGGGAATGTATTTTTGATGATATGTATGCTTATGCCTGCGGCGTTGTGGACGGCACGTTCACGGACAACACCTTTCTATCCGTAATATACGAACTGGACAGCCGGGAGGAATGGAGCGACCCCAAAGCATGGATAAAGGCAAACCCCGGCCTGGGAGTAATAAAAAAAGTTGCCGATTTAGAGGGCAGGATAGAACGCGCTAAAAGCAATAAGCAGGAATTAAACGGGATCCTTGTAAAAGATTTTAATATAAGAGATACGGCGCGATCGGCATGGTTGAGCTTTGACGATATAAACAATACGGCCGCCTTTGATGATTCGCTCTTTCGTGATTGCTATGCCATAGGCGGCGCGGATTTGAGCATAACAACGGATTTGACCTGCGCAACGCTCATAACGATAGATAAGGCCACCATGCAGCGCTATGTCAATCAAATGTATTGGATTCCGGCAGACAATTTCGCCGAAAGGGTGCGTAATGATAAAATCCCCTATGATAAATGGCTTGAACGCGGATTGATACGGCTCTGCATAGGCAACACGATCAACTACAGCGACGTTACAGCGTGGTTTTTGGAGATGGTGAACCAAAGGGGCATAACCCAGCTATGGGTCTATTATGACAGCTACAGCGCCAAATACTGGGTACAGGAAATGGAAGGTTACGGGTTTAGAATGGTGAGGTGTATACAGGGGCCAAAGACCTTGAGCCTGCCCATGCAGCAGCTTGGGGCGGACTTGCAGGCCAAGAGAGTGATATACAACAACAATCCCATTCTAAAATGGTGCCTCACAAATACGGGCATACAGACGGATAGGAACGCGAATATTGTTCCCGTAAAGGCGTTGGGCGCAAAGCACAGGATTGACGGAACGAGCAGCCTTTTGGACGCTTATGTGGGGCTGCATGAACACTATAACGAATTTTTGAATGTTTTGGAGGCGTAAGCAATGAAAACAAGGCTAAAGGATAAGAAAATAATCATATACGCTTGTGATGAAAAACAAGACCAGTACGGAAATTCCGTTAGAACATATTTGCCGCTGCATGATGGCAGGCTATGGGCTTATGTTCGCCAACTATCCGCAAAGGAATACTACGCGGCGGCCATGCTACAGAATGCAGAGGACATGGTTTTTACTATAAACTGGCGCAACGATATAAACCCGCTTGATACCTTCATTCTCTATAACAACGTTTGGTATGATATACAGCGGATAGATACATTTGAGGGCTACAAGGCAGATTTGAGCCTATTTGCCGTACAAATGAGGGCGCCGGATAGCGAGCAGATCATGCCATATGCGGAATGAATTTTCTCTGTGTTGCTTATTAGCGATTCATGGTATAATTACTTCAATAAGTGATTAGGATTATTGCTTAAATAGATCTATTTATCAAGGGCGAATATTATGAATACAGTAAAAAAGGTTTGATGGAGTTTGTTGAACAATTGCCCGATACGGTTGATAATTACGAGGCTGCGATAAGTGAAGTGCGTACGCTGGCAGTTTTGAAAGATATAATCAAACATAGTGAAGAGTTCGGAGCGGTTTCGATTGAAGATTTTCAAAAAGAATGCGCAAAGCGGCACGAAAAATTGTTGAGGCAAGTGTAATGCGAGTTGCGTTTGATTATGGTGTGCATGAAAAAAGCCGTTCCTAGTGGAGCGGCTTTTACTATTATTTTGCTATGAGCCTGTTTACAAGAGAATTATCCTCACCAATTAGATACAGCAGATGGCGAGCTGCGCCGTTGGGCTTGTTCCTGCCCGCCTCCCATGCCTCAACGGTGCGGTGTGACACGCCAAGGATTGCCGCAAGGCCTCTTTGCGAAAGCGCCAATTCGCTACGTATATGTGTGATATCATCCGAACTGTATTCGGGTATAGGTATTTCGCGCACAGTGGTGCGACAACGGCTTTTATTACCATTTTTGAAAGCAATGGCGTCCTCCAGACTTTCCTTCAAATCATTAAAATAATTTATTTCAGACATTTTACTGTTCCTCCTTTAGCCGATTTATCAAATCAGAAATTATTTTCTGCTGTTCGCCGGTTAGATTGGTAGCCACATTTTTTGGGTATGCCAGCAATAAATAAATCTGTTCACGAACGAGAATGTCAACATATATTATCCTAAGGCCGCCGGATTTACCGCGCCCATCTATGGCGAGGCGTAATTTACGGCCACCGTTTAGGTGCGGCACCACAACACCGGCATGGGGATTCTCAAGCAATATGGTTTCGAGTTCGCGCAATTCCTTATCGCCGAGACCGGCCGCGCTCCAAGAGCGTTCGAAAGTTTTCGTTCTTATAAATTCTCTTTTCATAGTTCACCGCCTATAAATTATTATATACTATTCAATAGTAGTTAGCAAGTGGGTTATTTCAGATTTTGTGTATCCTAGAATAACCCACTTTGTAACCCACTTTGATTTAGCTAAGTGGGTTATTGGTCTATTTTAGAAAATAATGTCAAAAGAAAATCAACCTTCAAACCCGCATGGTTAAGCCGAAAAACGAGAATGGTAATTTTTAAAAATAAGATTATGCTGGGTTCGATTCCCATCACCCGCTCCAACTTCTCAAAAACCCGCATATACAGCGG
>CAYXFB010000075.1:0-12665 GCA_964464145.1 uncultured Christensenella sp. | reverse complement strand
GGCGAGTGCTTCACCATTTGTTTGCCCGTAAGCCAAACCTTTTTTGCCTGGTCTCGCTTTGTGGCAACGGCATACACTTCCGGTCCTGCTTCCTGATCGGCAACTTGCAGGTACAAACCCACAATTGAGGCAATGAGCGACTTACCGTTTTTCTTTCCAACGATCAGCATAGCCTCGCGGTATTTGCGTATGCCCTCAATGTCAACAAAGCCGAACACCGTCGCGAGCAGCGCTTTTTCCCACAGCTCAAGGCGCACAGGGCTGCCTCCGCCTTTTCCCTGTATGATGCAGCAGAAGTTTTCGGCAAATTCGATTATATGGTTTGCCCGCTTCGCGCTATAAAAAAACACACTCACATTTGAGTGCATATCATGAACGATTTTTTTATAGGTCTTACGTATTTTCTCGCCCACTACCTCTTCGCCGGATTGTATTTTTGCCCAGTATTCCAGAATGGGGTTATAATCATCTGGGTATTTATGTATCTTCGCGCGCATTTATAAAATCATCCAGCGGATCCGTCGTTTCCGGCTTGGGTTCCTCACGCGGCAGCATATCCGTTAGCTGCTTTATTATTTTTTGGTAGCTGTTGTTCATATTCTGGTATATCTCGGCAATAGGGCGCTTGCGTTCATATGGGGCTTGATGCTCCGCTTGGCTAAACATTTCCGTAAAACCATTATCGTCAAGGTTGTGTTCAAAGTCCTCAAGGCAAACCCGCATATACGCTGCCCGCTGAACGAGCCCTATTACTATCTGCTTCTTTCTTGGCTCAATTCGCGCAAACTGCCTCTTTAATCGGCGCTCCTCGGCGGATATCCTCTCATCTTTGGACAGTTCCTTTGTTTTTTCCTTTATGTTTGTCATCTGAAAAAACCTCCAACGTCTCTGATTTGGGGAGGGGGGTCATGTGCGAAGCCCGTTTGTCTAGTCTAGGTTGGGGTGACGGTTCTCCACGCCCCACCACGAAAACAAAAATAGGGGGGGCTACACCACGCCCACACCGGCGGATCACACGTTCATTCAGCGCGCTTCGGTCGCTTCATCGATCATTATCGGCTGCCCGGCTTCGTCGAACATAACAAAGCGCCCGCCCTCCTCGATGCGGTTGTGGCAGCGCCAGCATACGTATCTCAGCAAGCTGTGGTTCAGCGCCACCGCAGGCTCACCAATGTTCTTGGGTGTGAGCCATACAGTATGATGCACTATCTCCCCCGGCTCTTGCCTGCAGTATTCACACAGCCCGCCATCCACCGCCTCCCGCTCTGCAATGAAAGAAGCGCGGCACCTTCGCCACGCAGCCGAGCGATAGAATCTCTTCGCAAACTCACGCGCCATCTACTTGACCGCGGGGCTGTGCAGAAACAGCGTCTCGCCTATTGCCATAGCATTAACTATCCTGCCCGATTGTAGCTCCATACTCACAGCCAGCTCCTCTATCTTGAGTGCCATGATCTCATCCTCCACTATCCTGCCATCCTGTACCCAGTACACCGCCTGCCCTATGTCAAGCGGCGGCAGCCTGTCAAGCAGCGGCAGCGCCTCCGCCATGTCCTCATATTGCCCAAGGCAGTCAACAACCACAGGCTTTGTTTCGTCCGTGACATATCCGGTTGCGGTACGTCTTGTTATACGCATATTGAATCCCTCCATCTATTTGCTTTCTATAGTTCAAACACCACGTCCACAGTTCCATTTGCTCCGCTTTGTATATCCGCCTTCGCATATCCCACCCCCGTCGCGCCATCGGGCAACAGGGTTTGGTATTTATAAAATATACTAGGGTAAAAGTATGTCGTCATATATGGGCTGTTAGAGTGCGCCACTGCCAATACCATTCCATCTGCGGATAACGTTGCGCTCTTGCCAAAATCTGTCGGCAGCGTCGCGGGATTCGGTCGTTTTATCCAAGCGCCACCCTTCCAGTCATAAGTAACAACACATGGATTCGCACTATATGATATAGCCAATATGGTTCCGTCTGCGGATAGCGCCGCGCCTGTTCCCAAGCCGATTATCAGCGTTTCGGGGTTTGGGCGCTTTATCCATTCTGTGCCGCTCCAATCATAGGTAGATATAAATGGGCTGTTGATATGCGCGACTGCCAATACCAACCCATCCGCTGATAACGCCGTGCCATATCCATTGCCGGCCGGCAGTACCGCCGGATTAGGCCGCTTTACCCAAGATGAACCATTTCGGGTGTATGTAGATATAAACGGACTGGATGTATGTGCCACCGCCAGTACCTGCCCATCTGCGGAAAGCGCTGCGCCAACTCCACTGTTTGTTGGCAAAACATTTGGAATAGGCCGCTTTATCCATGCTGTGCCGCGCCAATCATAGCTAGTCATATATGGGCTAGTGGTGTGTGCTACTGCTAATATAGCTCCATCTGCTGATAACGCAACGCCTTTACATTCGCCGCGCGGATAATCGTCACAAGGTGGTAGCGAAGCGGGGTTAGGACGCTTTATCCACGCCGCGCCGTTCCAATCATAGGTAGATATAAATGGGCTGTTGCTATGCGCAACTGCCAATATATTCCCATTTGCGCTCAAGGCTGTGCCGTTGCATTTGCCAGTCGGCAGCGTTTCGGGGTTTGGGCGCTTTATCCATTCTGTGCCGCTCCAATCATAGGTAGATATAAATGGG
Source organism: uncultured Christensenella sp. (assembly GCA_964464145.1). Classification (GTDB taxonomy): domain Bacteria; phylum Bacillota; class Clostridia; order Christensenellales; family Christensenellaceae; genus UBA5399. The sequence goes on along the minus strand of CAYXFB010000075.1, from coordinate 10,010 downwards.
CTGTTGGTATGCGCAACCGCCATTATCTTACCATCTGCTGATAATGCCGTGCCATATCCAATTCCGGTCGGCAGCACCGCCGGATCAGGCCGCCTTATCCACTCATTGCCATTTGCCACAACGCTCTTATCCCCCTTCGCCAAGGCAGCCTGCGCCACTCCCGTAACAGGCGTGACCGGATATTCCCCGCCGCCGCTTATGTCCTCCACAGCCTGCGCCCACTCTGCCAGCGGTTTCGCGCTGCTAAAGTCCGCGTTTTTATCCTCAATCGCCGCGCCTATATCGTCTATGCTCTGCGCTGTGTATAAAAGCTTTTCCGCCGTTGTGCCCATCAGATCACCACCCTGTTTAAAGCGTCGAGTGCGGTATCTATATCGCCAACCCTGCCGTCCGTATAATCCTTTGCGGCAGCCAGCTGCGCATCAACATACTGAAGCGATACCTCCGCCGCTATAACAGGCCGCGCCGGGTCAGCGGAATCCACCGTCACATTCTCTCCCGCAGCGATCTCCACCACCTGCCCATTCAACCCCGGACTGCCGGTATCGCCCTTCTCGCCCTTTGCACCCTGCTCGCCTGTATCGCCCTTTTCACCCGGCTGACCCTGCGGCCCCTCTTCGCCCTGTATGCCTTGTGGACCTATCGGGCCGGCCACGCCCTGCACTCCTTGAAGCCCGCGCTCACCCTGCGGGCCTATGTCGCCCTTCGCGCCCTTTTCGCCGCGCTCCCCGCGTTCGCCCTGCGGGCCGATGTCACCCTTATCACCTTTTTCGCCGCGCGCGCCCGGAGCGCCCTTGTCACCCTGCGGCCCCTGCGGGCCTCTTATATATCCTATATCCGCCCAAGCCGCAGAGTCCGCGTCCCAGCAATATATCCTTTTCTCTTCAATACCCACCGAATACGCTTCGCCCGGCTCGCCGGTGGGATGTGCCGCTTCAAGCGCCGCCAATGTGTCGTAGCTGCCCAGCACCGAAAGCCCCCTGCCCTGCGGCCCGGGTATTCCCTGTTTCCCCTGCGGCCCGGGTATCCCCTGCGGGCCGTTCATGGTACCGGCGTTTTTATAATCGCCCGAATCCATATCCCATATGAATACACCGTTGTTATCTGCCACTGTTTTTCACCTCCGCCCTCAACAGTTCGATCTCCCGTCTCTGATCTTCCACTTTTGCCGCAAGATACTGCACGGCGCCGTGCAGCGTGGCCAGCAGCTGGTCGGTTATGGCTATCTCTTTCACAGCCTCCAGCTTAAATTGCTTTGGTCGCTTCACCGTTTCGCCAGTGGCCTCGTCCACAACCGTCTCCATTATGGGCTTACCCTTTTTGTCCAGCTTGGGAAACCACTGGTCAGACTCATGCACGCACTTGGGAAAAACCTCCGCCACATCATCGGCCATATACCCTGTGACGTGCCCGTCAAGGTGCGTCCCCGCCCACGGCTGGTATTTGTATCTGCTCACGGGCAGCCGCATAATGTCCGCATAGCAAAGCTCAAGGTTAGCCTGCTCGTGGTATTCCTTCGTGCGTTCGTCGGACAGTGCCGATATGCTGGTCACGTTGCAGCGCAGCGCGGTTATGGCATTATTGCCCAACGTTATTTGGTTTGCGGCAGTGCAGGTGGCGTTATAGCCGATTGATATTTGATTTCTGTTGTCAGAAATACCTGTTGCGCCACGTCCAAGAAAAACATTAGCATCACCCGCCGCCATGCTTCCTCCACTAAACGCGCCAATAAATACATTGTCCTGCCCGGATATATTGTCTTTTCCGGAGTTGAATCCAATAAACGTATTGACTCCATTGGCTGTTTTAATGCCGCTACTTGCCCCAATTAATGTATTTTGGCTGGCGGTACTTTCCGCGCCGCTATTATCTCCCAAAAATGTATTGTAGCCACCTGTTGTATTTATCTTACCTGCGTTGTTTCCGATGAATGTATTGCTATAACCGCTAGTATTCGCTGCACCTGAATCGTTTCCTATAGAAACCAGTCCGGAGCTGATGTTTGCCTTACCCGCATTCGCGCCAATATATATTTTTGCACCTTCCACGGTTACATCCTTAACACCAGTAACCGCACTCACCACAGGCCGTTTAGAATCAGTATTGTTTACCGTCACATTCTCACCGGCAACTATTTCGGTTATTACGCCGGCTGCCGAAACTATTGGATTAACAATATCCGTGCTATCAATTGATATGTTTTCGCCCGCAACTATACCCACCACGCCTATACTTGGCACACTTATAACAGGTTTTTTTAAGTCCTTGTTGTCAATACTTACATTCGCCCCTGCGGTGAGGGCTTCAATGCCTCCGCTCGCGCTAACCACAGGCAGCGCCGGATTAGTAGCGTCCACCGTTATGTTCTCCCCGGCTACTATTCCCAATACGCCGCCGCTGCTTCCGCCGTCGCCAACAATGTAGGCATCGCCCTCCGCGCCCACAGGGTGAGCCGTCTTGAGCGCCTCAAGCGTATTGTACACGCCCTTCACAACAAGCCCGTCGCCCATGTCGCCCTGCTCGCCGGTGTCGCCTTTGTCACCCTTTTCGCCCTTGTCTCCTCGCTCGCCGGGTTCGCCGCGATCTCCCCGCTCACCCCGCTCACCCTGCGGACCAATCTGCCCCTGCACACCCTGCGGGCCTTGTATGCCCTGCGGACCTGCCGGACCTGACGGTCCCTGCGGGCCGGGTTCCGTTATGTCTATATACAATTCTTCCATTTTCACGCCTCCAATTCAGATAGTCTTTTGTCAAGCGTTTGCACCGCCGACAATAACCTATACAGCAGTTCACCCGTGTCTATGTTGTTTACTATCGGCTCGCCCTGCTCATCAAGCTGGGGATTGCCTTGGCTGTCCATATCGTATACCGCCAGTCTCTTGTCCACTATGAAAAATTCTTCGGCAATACCGCCCGTGCGTATCTTTGACTGATCGTCGCCCTCACACCTGCTGGTGAAGTTTCGAACTTTGAGCCTGCGCACGGTTTTCATGATTTCATTTGCGTCTGCGTCCTTTATGTTGTCCTTTATCCGTCGGGTAGAGCCTGTTCTATACAAAGTTCCGGACGATGAAATATATAGATTGGCCGCCGCAGTAGATGCCGATGCTGCGGCCACTCCTGGCAAAGCAACCACCCCGGTGCCGTATGCTATAGCTACTCCGGGCTTTGCTCCTGCGGTGTCGCCATATATGGACAGATTTTGTGAAGTGGATCCCTGCCTTATCATGCCGCCACCGATTTTACAGGTGCTGCTTACGCCGTCCATTACAAGATCCCCGTACCGCACATTCAGACCATTGTTTGCATTGAGCACACCGTTTACGGTGAGGCCTCCGTTCACACTAAGCCCGTTGCCCACATTAAGCCCATAAGGTATAGCAGTTTGGCCGGTCGCCTTTGTAACCCTTATCGCTGCCAGCCGTCCGGCATCGTTGCCCTCACTAGGGTTGGCGTAAATCGTAAGCGCGGTGCCCACGCTATCCATTTCAATAGTTGCGCCATACCCCTTGGCAGTATCCTTTGGATAAAGCCGCAGCATACCTTTGGCTTGTATATTTCTGTTCGCAATAAGGTCTTGAACGGTAACTGCCACCGAACCAGCCGATATATTACCGCTAAAGCTACTCGTACCCGACACTCTTAACTCTCCTGTAGATTGCAGCAGTGTTGTCGCTTTTATTGTCGGCGCATTAAGCCATTCTATTGCCGTAAGATTTTTGGGAGTAAAACTATTCACCTTTAAACTTTCCGCTTCAATGGCTCCCCCAGTCTTTATGGTGCGTGAAAACGCGTCTATAGCATTTGCGTCTATACGCAGCATATCTGTTGTGCCTATGCCGAAATTGATTTGAGAAGATGCCAGTATATTTATCCGCTGCGGCGACTCTGAGCTGCTCGTGGAACCCAGCCGCATATCGTTATTTTCATATGTGACAAGTTTCGCATTTCCGCAGACCATTCCGCTTTGACCGCTTATGACCAGCTTTCGGTTCAGCGTAAGATCGCCCTCAACACTAGCCGCATACATATTTGTATCACCCGTAACAATGAGCTTATTGGTGGTAAGCGTATCCGAAAGCGTCATTTTATCGGTCACCAGCCCGCCGCCCATTTTAAAAGCGCCGGCCACTGTAAGATCCCCGCCGACCTTTACTTCATAATCCTCGCCCACAAGCAGATTGCGCGCCACATTTATATCCCTGCCGCCCGCCTCGATCGCGGCCGTGTACCCCTTGCCCGGCTCGTAATTTATAAGCGATACTTTTCCGTTTGCCGCCACCGCCGCCTCGCCCGAAACAAAATTATCATCCGTGGAACCCACCCACAGCTTACCTCCGCTGTCCGGCACAATAAGCGCCTTTTTGCTGCCTCCGCCCGTTGTATACACACCCTTTGCTTTTGATGTGAAAACAAGGTCGTCGTTAAGGTCCAGCTTGCCCTGTATTCCCGGCACATCAACGGGAATGGTGACGGTGCCGTCCGCGTTCAGCGACATCACAGACTCGTGCAGCACAGCGCCGTCAAACATATCAAACACCACGCCCACAGTGTCCACCCAGCGCATGGTAAGCGCATAGCCGTTCTTGCCGTTCAGCGTGATGGCCTCGTTTAGCTGCGCCTTGCCCGCGTTCTGCGCTATGTCGCCGCCCACCGAAAGCCCCGCGCCCACGGTGAGCGCTCCAAAGGTAGACAGCGCGCCCGCGTCGTCTATATTGAGCGCAGCTATCTCCGCGCCGCCGTTTCCCCGCACCGCGAGGCGCGTCAAGCCACCTTCCCTGCGAACGGAAAAGTAGCCTCCGCCCTCGCCAAACACATATAGAACGTCCAGCCCGGCGGGCGGCATCATGCGCACACGGCTCGAAATAGCGCCGCCCGTCATCTGAAAAACGGCCAGCTCCGCCTCGTACACCTTGCCCGTACCGTTTATATTCTCCTGCAAAAGCGAGGGAAATACGGGCGAGCCGGATGTATCTATCACGAAACTGCCCTGCGAAAAATCCTCGCGCGAGGGCGCGGCGTTCAGGTCTATCCTATACTTTAGCCGCACATAGCCGTTTTGCAGCGAGGCAGTGTTATCCACGGTCATTATGCCGTCGTTGTTTATAACGCGCCCGCACATAACGATATAGCCCGGCGCAACAGTGAACATCGCACCCGTTCCCGTAATGTCGAATCCGGATATAACGCCGTCCGTGGGGAACGCCTTTTTAAATATATTGCCCCAATCCCTCGCGGTGTTGAGCCTTTCGTCAAAAATTATACCGTTTATCATCCTTATACCTCCGAAGCCGTTTCCAGCACGTTGAACGAACGTACAAAGGGCGTGTAAACCCTGCTGCCGTCCGTCGCGTCCGCATTTGCGTCCTTTATATATCGCACATCATATCTGTGCCGCCCGAGCGGCAGTTTTTCCGTCACTGTGTTTGACAGCTTCAGCCTTGCGCGGTTGCCCGCGGATATCTCAAGCACCATGCGCAGCAGCCGTTCATCCGTCGCGCCGTGCTTTATGCCGAAAACCACCCTGTCGGCCGGGCCGGGCTTCCAATTCGCGTCCGCCCGGTTGATAACGGGTATAGACAACTCCAGCGTGTCGCCCTGCCTCAGATATATGTCTCTATTAGCATCAATGTGATTTGTAACCATAAAATTCACCACTTTTCTTATTTTTACTCTTGTCATATACGTATTACACGTGTATAATTAAACCATAAAAAGGAGGTCAAGTCCATGACTGGTAAAGAGCTAATCAAGCTACTGGAGCGCAATGGTTGGAAACTGGACAGAATAAACGGCAGCCACCACATAATGGTAAAAGACAATCTTACAGAAAGCATTCCAGTACATAACGCGGACTTAAAAAAAGGCCTACTGAATACAATACTAAAGCGGACGGGGCTGAAATAAGCCCCCTCACCGCCATACATAAAGGAGTGATAAATTATGTTAGCAGTATATCCGGGAGTATTCCACAACGAGGACGGTGGCTATTGGATGGAATTTCCAGACCTTCCAGGCTGCCAATCCGAGGGAGAAACCATTGAGGAAATAATGTCAAACGCCAGCGAAGTTTTGGGGCTATATATACAATCTCAGTACGAAAGAGATATACCCGTTCCCAAAGCCTCTGATATAAAAACCATTACAAGCCCGGAGGATGGTTTTGTTTCCCTCATTGCCACAAATCCCATGCAGTACGAGCGCCGCACAAAGGCCGTCAAAAAAACACTCACGATTCCTGAGTGGCTAAATATCGAAGCGGAAAAGCGCCATATAAATTTTTCCTCCGTGCTTCAACAGGCGCTTATTGACAGACTGCAATAGCCTAAAAGCAAAGGAGTGATTACCATGTTAGCAGTATATCCCGCAATACTCACCCCCACGGATAGCGGATATGTCGTAAATGTGCCCGATCTTAGCATAGGCACGCAAGGCGCCGATATCCCCGAGGCTATCTTCATGGCACGCGATGCCATAGGCCTATGGGGCATCGCGGAGCAAGACCATGGCCGCACGATACCCGACCCCTCCGCCACCGAGCCGCCGCACGAAGTGGGCGAGCTGGTAACATGGGTTGATATCGATTTTGACAAATACCGTGCTACAAATCAGATAGACTAAGGCAAACCCCAAAAGCGACCGTGCTAAAAATGCGCGGTCGTTTTCTGCGTAAACAAAAACGCCGCAGCCTACCATAGCACGGCGTTTTTGCACATATTCCTAAAGGGGTATATCATGGCCTTTAGTCTCTTCGACTTACTACCATTATACTATTTTATTTTCGACATTTGCGACAAATTTTCAAATAGAAAAAACGCCGCGTTTTTGCAGCGTTTTTGCAGCGTTTTTGCAGCGTTTTTTCTCGTTTGGCTATTAAATATTTTTCAAGCCCAGCTTCTCTTTCAGCGCTTCCTGCAACGTTTGCGAAAAATTCACATTCGCCCGCTCCGCCTTAACGTTCAACCACGACGGTATAGAAAGCGTCTTTTTTACCGCTATGCTTTCTATCTCCCTGCCATAGGCCTCGGTATCAGCTTTTACAAGCGTTACTATGTCGTTTGGCAGGCTCTCCACCTCGCCTATTGGCGTTCCTGCAGGTATTGTTTCCCTTTCCTTTTCCGTCATATATAACGCGAGGTTCAATGAATCCTCCGCCATCTCCAGCGCGTCTTGCAACGTATCACCGCTGGTAGTTGCGCTGGGCACATCAGGAAAGTATACGGCAAACAGCCCGCCGTCCGGCCTAATTATTGCCGGATATACATATTTAGCCATGTTCTTTGCCCTCCTATCTATCTGTATAGAGGTTCGGGGCTTATTTCAGCCCCAACCTCTTTAGTATGTCGTTCAATGTTCCCGCCGCGAGTTCTTGGCTTTGGTGTCTCGGTATCTGCGCTCGTTCTCCGGTTGTAGGGTTTTGGTACACATCGTGTCTTTTACCATGCTCTACAAGTTTTATGCCCTGATTTTTAAATATTTTCAGCAACTCGCTTACCTTCATGTCTCTCTCCTTTCTATATTTATATTATATACGTATTATTACGTATTGTCAATGCTTTTGTAAAAACAAATACGTGTTTTTTACGTATTTTTCGAAAAATCTTTGTACCGCTTTCATTTGGGTTGTTCCATTCCCCTCCGCCACCGAGCCGCCGCACGAAGCGGGCGAGCTGGTAACGTGGGTTGATATCGATTTTGACAAATACCGCGCTATAAATCAGATAGACTAAGACAAACCCCAAAAGCGACCGTGCTAAAAATGCGCGGTCGTTTTCTGCGTAAACAAAAACGCCGCAGCCTACCATAGCACGGCGTTTTTGCACATATTCCTAAAGGGGTATATCATGGCCTTTAGTCTCTTCGACTTACTACCATTATACTATTTTATTTTCGGAACTCTCGGAAAGTTTTTAAAATTTTTGAATTTATTTTAATATAGCGCTTGACATACTACCGTTAGTATGGTATACTTTAAACATAGAAAGGAGGTAAACAAGATGTGAAGCGAAAAACAAAAAAGAAGCTTCTAAAACTTCTGAAAATCGTAATAGTCACCCAGACACTGGCTGTAACAGCCAAAACGATAATCGAAGTAATAAAGCTTCTAGGGGGATGAAAATCCCCCGCCCCCTAGGGGGCTTTCATATATTATATATCAAGAGCTCTTATATTACAAGGAGATGATAACCATGTTAGAAATAATATCCATCGTACTGGGCGCTATATCATCCGTTACCGGCATTGTAGCTATCATCCTTATAACCAAACTGCAAAAGGAGATTCAATAATGGCACGCAATTACGGCAATGAGATAAACTGGGCGGCTCAAAAGTACGGGCGGCTGGAGGCCAAGCTGGATAAACAAATTGTGGAGGATTTCAAAGCCAAGCTGGCGGCGGATAACCTCCGCTATCCCGAATGGCTGCGGGAGCAAATCAAAAATTACATGGAGGGGCAGGCTTAACGGCCTGCCTCTTACTTACATATTTTCGCGCCGCCTTTATTTGCGTGCTCCCATCCCCGACCAGCCCCAGCGCCGCCGGTATATCCCTGTACCGTAAGCCATCTATATAATATAGCTCCAACGTCTCGCGCACCTCCTCGTCCGCCACGAAGCGGAGAAACTCAGCCAGTCGTTTCCCAAGCGTGCGCGCCTCCGCCTCGTAAGCGGCAAGCCTCCGCTCCTTCTCGGCAATGCGGTCGGCGTTGTCCACAAGCCCCACTATTCGTATGCTGTGCTGCGTGTAGGGCGGTTCGGGGCTTGAGCCAGTCACGCTGTCAGAAACTATCTGCCCGCGCCTCCGCCGAAGCGCAACGATCTGCCGCCCCAGCCGCAGTATTTCCCGCCGCAAAAATCTATACCGTGCAAAATCCTCAAGTGTAACCCGTTTTCCCATGCACATCCCTTTCTAATGTCAATGCAGAATTGATAATTATGGTATTGCCAAAGGCTATTAATTATATATTCGTCCGCAAAGCGGACTCATTCATTCTGCATTCTTAATTATTAATTATTAATTGCCCTTCCCCCGCCTACCTCGTTTTGTCGTATTTAATCCATTCGTCAAACAGCAGCAATATTTTCCCGAAAAATTCTATCGACCTATTGAACCGGTTTATTATGGATTTTTTCGCCGCCTGCATTTCGGCATCCCTCCGCCTGTCCGAAAGGTCGTCCATCCGCTCTATCACCCTGCGCCGCATTTTGCGGGTGCGTTCTACAAGGCCGGTGTCCTCCGCCTCCACGCTGGTTATGATGTGTTTTCGCATTTCGTCCCGGCTCATGTGCGCCTCCTTATGTAGCGGGAAGCAGCGTAGCGGCAGCGGCTTCATTTTCGGCGCAAACGTCCGCCGCTTTAAGTTCCATGCTTATGATAGCCTTGTGTGCCATAGCCGCCAGCTGCACACACTCAGCAGCAGTATGCAGCGCTGCTACCGCTATATTCGCCAGTTGCTCGCGCGTGGTGTCGTTTTTCTTTACCGATTCCCAGTAAGTAGCCATTAGTAACAGTTCACCGTCATCCAACGCATCTCGCGCCTCTTGATACTCCTCCAGCATCACGGCATACGCTTCATGCGGGCCGTTAAAGGTGACCCCAAATTTTTCCGTCGCCCGGTCGTATTCTTCCCATACCAATTTTTCTATGTCTTTTAAAAGTTGTTTCATTTACTTTGCTCCTCCCGCGTCATTTGCTTGTATTTGCCGCACTTTTCGCACTTATATGTGGATGTATAATCATCCGTTAATCTTTGAAATACAGATATTCTCCATACGTGATTGCACTTGTTCTTTTTGACAAATATTTTTTTGAATATGCTCATTCTTCCCCGTCCTCTTCTATACTAAATTCCCATACCTATCTGCCCCGGAGCACAGCGCCCCGTTATATCGTCGTAATTCGTGCCGCGCTCCATATGAGACTTCGTGGCGGACGGCCGCTGCCATTGACGGGCAAAGGCTTTCCACTCGCTGCTATACGCTTGCTTTATGTCCGCATATGGCTGAAAAA
>CAYXFB010000074.1:0-12876 GCA_964464145.1 uncultured Christensenella sp. | reverse complement strand
AAGCTTTTTTATTCCCCCGGCATAGCCGGGGGTTTTGTCTCGCTTAAGCGCACAACACAAAAAAAACCCGCAAAATTTGCAGGTTTTTTGAAATATGTTTCCTGTTGATTACCTCTTGGAGAACTTCCGCCACCACAAAGTCCGCTGTTTATAAGGGTTTGGGGTGGTATTTGTTGCATATGTGTGTCTTACCGTGGGCTGTTCAGGGCTGCTGAGGCCTTCTCCCTTTAATGCACTATACAGCAGTAATTATCATAACATCTCATCATCTTCAAACACGCAATAACGCTTATGTTTCATGTAATATATGGCAGCTGTGCCACCTCCTGTTGCTCTATTGTGAATTTTGAACCACCATTGTAGTCTATAAGGAAGTTCCCTTCCTCCAAAATTCCACCGCTTAATTGATATCCTAATTCACTAATCACTTTGCTCAAACTTCTACCATATTGAATCTAGAGCTGTACTGTTCTCAACCGTTCTACATATGTATACATAGATGAACTACCACCCCACATGGGTTCGGTTTTTCATCCGCTCCTTTCACTGGATTTTTTTATCTACAAACGTACCCTATTGCCTTGAACAAACATTCTAGCATATTTCGTTACGGCTAGATTCTTTTAAATATGTTCATTTCAAAAGTATTCTATAAAACTTAATCTTATTTCAAAAATGAATTTGCCAAAGCTTCAATCTGGTAACACATAGTTACCGCGCCAGGATCAAGGTGCCCTACGCCCTTATTTGCTTGATAGACAGCACGTCCCAACATAGCTACCATATCCTTTGTGCTTTGCGCTCCTTCCCATGCCGCCTTCTTCATATTATTAAGTGCCACACTTTCATCCTTCTCCTGAGCAATCGAATTTTTTAGCGCGTCAATTGCAGGTGCCAGACCATCCAACATAGTCTTTTGCCCAGGTTTTGCTCCTCCACGTTTCATGATCGCTTCCATCATAGCATCAAGCGCTACGCATAGATTTTTCACATCAAGTGTTTCAGCATCTCCGACTGCTTTAGCCGCACCTATATAAGCGCTGCCATAAAGTATTCCTGACGAACCTCCAACACCCGACATCAGTAGCATACCGCTCTTTTTAAACGCTGCACCCAGATTCATTTCCATTATTTCGTCTACCGCATCCAGCAATTTGCTAAAGCCGGCATACATGTTCGCCCAATGATCTCCATCTCCTGTTTCGGCATCAAGCCTTGTTATGTAGTCCTTTTCGTTCTCCAACTTTTTCACCATTTCATGAATATATCCTACATATTCTGCAGATGTTATAGTAAGGCTCATATCATACCTCCTTTGAAGGCCAGCGTGTCACAAGAAGCGCCCAACAATCCCTTTAGCTCATCGTCTAACTTCATAATAGTAAGAGAGCAACCCGCCATTTCAAGAGCTGTCATATAATTACCTACATATGAACACCGTACCGAAATCTCTCTCTGCTTTAGATATTTATGCGCCTCTCCATTCAAAATGAATAGCTCCATCAAGGGCGTCGCACCCAGCCCATTCACCATGAGCGCCACCTCTCCGCTTATATCATCAACGTCTGTAACAATTCTTTCAAGTAGCGCCTTTGCCGTGTCCTTAGCGGAGAGAATCTTTGTACGCACAACTCCCGGTTCTCCATGTATGCCCGTGCCTATCTCCGCTTCATCATCACTTAGCGAGAAACCAGGGTTACCCACGGACGGCAGTATGCAGGGAGCCAATGCCATGCCCATAGAGCGCACATTATCAGCGGCTTTTTGCGCGCATCGTTTCACCTCATTAAGTGGCAAGCCATTTTGCGCGGCAGCACCGGCAATTTTGTGCACAAACACAGTTCCTGCTATTCCGCGCCTCCCTGTAGAATACGTGCTGTCCTCCACAGATACATCGTCTCTCACCATAACATACTCCACATTTATATCTTCCATTTCGGCCAGCTCTGCGGCCATTGTAAAATTCATATAGTCTCCAGAGTAATTTTTTATAATCAACAGTACGCCTTTCCCACTGTCTGCCCTTTTAATAGCGTACAATATCCTCTCCGGATCCGGCGATGCAAAAACATTTCCAGATACCGCCGCATCCAGCATTCCTTCTCCAACATATCCCGCGTGCGCAGGCTCGTGTCCGCTACCTCCACCAGAAATAACGCCTACCCTACCACTTTTTTCACGGCGCGCAACAACACCCGTCCCCTCAATATATTCAACAGCTGGGTTGGCCAGTGCCACACCGTAAAGCATTTCTTCAACAACGTTTGACGGATCATTAATTATCTTTTTCATTTACTTACTCCCACTTCAATTGATTTTTCTGCTCATCAAAAGTGAAATAATCTCCTTAGATTTTTGTTTCATAATTTCATGGCTCGCTTTAGCCAAATCATGAAAATACATTGGATTTTCAGATTGCTTAACCGCTTCTACTAAAGTTTCTACCGGAGCCATACCAACATTTGTATAATGATTTACTTTCCTTATACCATTTTCAACGGCATCCAACAATTGTTTTTCGTCCACTCCCGAGGAACCGTGCATAACCAGCATGGTATTTGCTGTATCATGTATTTTTTTCAAAAGATCTATGTCTAGCTCAGGCGTTTCAACAAATATCCCATGTACTGTTCCAAAAGATATTGTAAGCATATCTACTCCCGTACTTTCTACAAAACGCCTTGCTTCGTCTGGTTTTGTATAATACTCTTTTATATTACTTATTTCTTTCCCAAATTCTGTACATCCACCCTGCCCCACTATATTACTTGGCATATTTCCCACTTCACCTTCAACGGCTATACCCATGCTATGTGCCAGCCTAACAAAATCTCTTACTTCATTTATGTTATCCTCGATACTCATATGTGCACAGTCGTACATTATTGAATTAAATCCTGCCCGCATTGCTTTTACTGCATATTCATATGTTGTACCGTGATCAAGATGCACTACTATAGGGGCGCTTGATTCTATCGCTTCCTTGACGATTAGCGGCCCAAATTTATCTATTGGCGCTATCGGCTCATGAGATTGTGCATGACCTAAAATAAGCGGCGCATCCAATTCCTCAGCCGCCTCTATCGCTCCGCGCAGCCCTTCATATGTTGTCGCATTTATACATGCCACAGCATAATTTTGTGCTTCTGCTTCTTTCAACATTTCTTTCATACTAACCAGCATTATTGTTGTCCTCCTTGTGGAAAAAAAACGTTTTCCACTCTTCTTTTTATAATATTGCGTCGAGTCTCCCCGCGTTATTTAAAGTCACGCGTCATTTCATACAATCGCTTATATTTTTCGTAAAGCTCAGTATAACGCTCTTGATTTTGTTTAGAAGGATAAAATGACTTACCAATCTTTACAACAGTATTAGCTGCTTCTCGCAAATCACTATACTTCCCAATTGCAGTTGCCGCAAGCATCATGCATCCAAGCGATCCTGCCTCCATTTGTTCCAATCGGCATATCTCAGTTCCCAATATATCCGCACGGATTTGCAGCGTTATGTCTGATCTTGCGCCACCTCCCGCAGAGCGTATAGACTTTGGCATTATCCCAAGCGGTTCTACGCTCTCAAGACACAGCTTCATATGATATGCCATGCCCTCCTTAAATGCTCTAAACAATTCATGCTGCTTAGTGTGTATTGTGACCCCCCAAATAGTACCCTTTGCAGAATAATCTACATGAGGGTTGCCCGCCGATCCAAAGTTTGGTATGACCAACATACTCGTCGGATTGTTTTCTGTTTTTCCATCCAGTATATTAAACATATTCGAACTATTTATGTCTTCTCGCAGGTACTCTCTTTCGAAAAAAGTATCCCTGTACCAATTCATCAATATTCCGCAATTTGTCATAACAAGATATGTCAAAAAAGTGTCTGGAAAAACATAAGGAACACACGCCAGTTCATTGTTTATCATATAAGAATCCGGCTGTATATCGTCCAAAAACGCAGTCATTACTTCACAGGTTCCCATGCCATCACCGCATTCTTTATTCGAAACAACTCCGCTTCCAAAAGCGGCACACATCTGGTCATGACCACCGGCCACAATTATTGTATCAGCGCTAAGGCCAGTGGCGTATGCCGCCTCTGCGCTGACTCTTCCAATGATTGTACCCGAAGGTATCGGCTCAGACATCATAGAGGGAGTTAGCCCTGCAACAGCCAACAGATCCCAAGACCATTCTTTCTTGTTTATATCAAAGGCCATTGTTCGAGAGGCCGAGGAATAGCTCACAGCACGGTTTCCCGTCAACCTGTAGGTGATATAATCTTCATATAAGAATAGATATTTTGCTCTCTGTAAAACGTCCGTGTGTTTTTTGAGCCATATGAATTTCGGCAATGCATACATCTCACTCAACGGGATTCCCGTGATTTTCATCAACGCTTCCTTACCAAACTGCTCATCCAATTGAGCACATTCATTTATGCCCCGCTTATCACCCGTAACCATAGAATTGCAAAGGGCGCGCCCCTCCATGTCCAATATCACAGCAGATTCGCCTAGTGTGGTTATTGCCAATGCCTCTATAGACTCAGGACAATGTTTTTTACTGTCACCAAGTACAACAACAACCGCTTCCCACACCTCATTAGGATCGATTTCTCGTATTCCATCAGTTCCATATTCACGATAGCTATATTTACTTTCACACAATACCTTACCATCAATATCGTATGCTACGAATTTGCATCCGCTTGTACCAATGTCCAGCCCGCCAACAGCCAAAAAGTAGCCCCCCTCAGAATTTTACAATTGTCTTATTCGTAGTTTTACCTTCACAAAACTGCCCAAAAACCTCCGGCATTTCATCCAGTGATATACATCTGCCTATAAGCTGCTGTAAATCTATCTTTTTTTCTCTTATCATAGCTATAGACTGCTGCATCGTTTTTTGCAAAGCATAAGAACCTATTATTTTCAAATCACGGAAATATATCTGCTGCGGATCAACCCTTATACTGCTGTTTAGAGGATATGCACCAAACGTAACAAAAGCTCCCATATTAGCAAGCATTGGTATACCCTGCTCCGCGACAGCAGGCACACCCGTCGCTTCAATTATTACGTCAAAACCGTACGGAGCTATTTTCTTTAGCTCGGTGCCTAAATTCTCCCCAGACAAAAGTACATGGTTGGCTCCTAGCTTTTTGGCTGTATCAAGCTGCCCTTGCTTTATATCTACTATTGTTACGGAAACCGCGCCCCTTATTTTTGCTATCATCAAATGCAGCAATCCAATTGTCCCCGCACCAAATATCAGCACTTCTCCTCCCACTGGTATTGTCACTTTATTATGCGCATTTATAACGCAAGCCAGCGGTTCCGCCATAGACATGGCCACAAGGTCGCTTCCATCCGGCACCTTGAATACACATTGCTCCGGAGCTGTAACATATTCCGCAAAAGCCCCAAACCGCGTACTTCCAATAACGCTTATATTCTCGCAATGTATCTGTTTATTTTGTTTGCAGAAAAAGCATTTTTCACAGAATATATTTGGATCTACTACTACTTTATCCCCTTTAACAAACTGAGTAATGTTTTTCCCAACCTTTTCAATCACTCCTGAAAACTCGTGCCCTGGAACAAGAGGATACTCCGTCGGGTGCTCTCCCTTGTATGTGTGAATGTCAGTTCCGCAAAAACCACATGCCGCTACCTTAACCAACACCTCATTGTATTCCAGTGTAGGCTTTTCTATATCTACGAGATCCGCTTTGTTTGGTTCAAATATCATAAATGCTTTCATAACAAACCCTTTCCTTATGGTCTTAACGCCACCTTTATTGCAGATTCATCCTTTTCTGCAGTTTCAAAGGCCTTTTTCCAATCCATCATTTCAAATGTATGCGAAACCACATTATCAGTCTTTAATGTTCCATTTCTCATGCCTTCAATAACCGCATCATAACAATACGGCCCCAGATGCGCTCCCAATATATCTATTTCCTTTGTATCGCCAATAATATTCCAATCGGCAGGAATCAGATCTGCGAATACTCCGAATTGCACAAATCGCCCAAGATTACGTATAGAAGCTAGCCCCTGTTGTACGCTTTTCGCGCTACCTGAGGCCTCTATATAAACGTCACATCCATAGCCACCAGTCATTTCCATAATCTGCTCTACAACATCAGTTGAGGCTGGATTCAATACAACATCCGCACCAAACGCCTTACCCTTGTCAAGGCGATTTTGCCTCAAATCCAATCCAATTAAAAGTTTTGGCGACATAGCGCGTGCTACAGTTACCATTCCCAGCCCAATTGCTCCCAAGCCAGAAATCACAACAACATCATTATGTTTTATGTTTCCACGTTCAACAGCATGCATACTGCAGGCATACGGTTCTATGAGCACTGCCTGTTCAGCTGTCATTTCTTTTGGTATTTTGTGGTTTATCCCACGCTTGTGCAGTTTCATATATTCCGCAAAACCACCCTGAGTATGATCCTTGAAACCATATACGTCACTCTGCTGGCACATCCAATACTGCCCAGCCTTGCAATAAACACACTCACCACATGGTACTATTTGCTCAGATATCAGACGATCGCCTATCTTGAAGTCTTTTACGCCCGCGCCTACCTCTACTACCTCTCCAAAAAACTCATGCCCTCCAATGCATGGTGCCTGTATATAAGGCAGCGTTTCGGATGTCCCCCAAATGCGTATCCCGCCATGCAATGTCTTCACATCTCCCGCACAGATACCTGCCGTATCCACGCGAATCAATATTTCTCTATCATCAGACAGCGATGGCATGTCTACATCTTCATACCTAAAATCATATGGAGCGTACATACGCAGAGCTTTCATGGTCTTTTCCATTATCATTAATCCTTACCCTTTCAACTACTGTATTTATGCGTTTCCGATTATTTTTGCGCTCTTTACACTGCTTTTCTTGCTTTTTGTTCTGGTTGCCTGTATCGTGCGAACCGCATCAAGGGAAACTGCACCAAACAATATCAGACCCTGTATAAATGTCTGCCAATATGCCGAAACATTCAAAAGATCTAGCGAATTCTGTATCAAACCCATTATTAATATGCCCAAAAACGTTCCTACCATCTTTCCCTTGCCGCCAATTGTTACGCTTGCGCCACCCAATACACAGGCAGTAATAGCCTGCATGTCTATTCCCTTTGCAATAGATACAGCCACAGAATCCATACGTCCCACAACTATGATTCCCGCAATAGAGCACAGAACGCCCGCCAGTACATAAACCATAGTGATTATTTTTCGGTTGTTTATTCCCGCCACCCTTGTTGCCTCAGGGTTACCGCCCACAGCGTATATCATACGTCCGGCGCGTGTTTTAGACAGAAATAATCCAAACACTATAAACAATCCTATCGTCCAGATTACAGCCATGGGAATGCCCAGCACCGATCCTGAACCAATTGACAGAAATTCCTCGGGAAATCCATTAAGTGGAGCTCCCTGCGCAAGGCCAAGATGTAAACCGCGCGTGATCTGTTCCATTGCAAGTGTTGCTATAAGGGGCGGCATACGTAAGGTTGACACCGCAAAGCCATTTGCCGCGCCTATGCCAGCGCCCACCAGCAAACAGATGATAACCGAAACCAGCCACGGCACACCCGCCAACATACAGGCTGCGGCAATATATACAGATATCGCCAACGTACCACCTACGGAAAGGTTGATGCCACCTGTCAAAATCACCATTGTCATTCCAATGGCAATTATTCCGTATGTGCTTACATATTGTACAACATTCATCATATTTGAAATCTTTAAAAAATGTGGTGATAAAATACTCATTACCACAAATATGCCTACTATTATTGCTAATAATACAATCTGCTCAGAAATGCTCTTGTACAATTTTTTAAACTTGCTCATAATCCTTCTCCCCTCACATCATTAAGATGTTAAAAACGTTATTCCCGCGAACCAAAGAAGCTCTAGCTAATTTTTGAAAGCAATTCCGCCTTGCTTGTCTGTTGCGGATCAATACTCCCCGTGACTCTGCCGGATTTAAGTATTGTTATTTCATCGCATACTTCTATCAATTCCTCCAATTCCGAAGAAAAAATCAGTATCGCAACTCCATTCTCCGCCATATCCGCAAGTATATTATATATTTCCGTTTTTGCATAAACATCTACACCACGCGTGGGTTCATCCAATATAAAAAGTTTGGGTTTACTGGCAACGCAACGGCCAATTATAACCTTTTGCTGATTTCCACCCGAAAGCTCTGAAATTTTTTGCTCTACGCTGTCGCATTTAACAGTCATCTTGTTTGCCAACTCAACCGCAAAATTCTTTTGTTTCGTCTGCCTTATTATTCCCGCCTTATTACAAAACTCCCTAAGGCAGGATAAAGACATCGTTTCACGTATTGAAAGTAAGGGTGAAAATCCTTCAAGCTTTCTATCCTCAGTCAAAATCGCCACATTTCTTTCCAACATTTTTTCGGGTGTCGCATGCTTTACTTCTTCTCCATACAGGCTTACTACACCCGAATCAAAGCGATCCAAACCAAATATCGCACGCGCAATTTCCGATTTCCCAGCACCAAGCAAACCACACACACCCATAATCATTCCTGGTGCCACCTTTAAATCAACATCATAAAACTTGTTTTCGCTTGTAAAACCGCTAAGCTCAAGCGCCGGTTTAACTGACCTATCTATTATATGCACAGTATTCTGACGTTTTAAAATGGATTTGCCCATCATCGCCTCAATCAAGGTATCTTTATTTATTTGCTTTGTATTAAAGAAACCATTATTATGACCATCCTTCAATACCGTAACTTGATCTGTCATTTGCAATATATCCTCTAAAAAATGGGAAATAAAAATGAACGAAACCCCCTCCGCCTTTAAATTGTCCACTAGTTTAAAAAATATTTCTTTTTCCTTTTCCGTTAAAGACGATGTAGGCTCATCTAGGACCATGATTTTGGACTGAGTCGTCATTGCTTTGAGTATTTCAATTATCTGCTTTTCTGCCGCGCGCAGGTCTCTTACCATATCAGTTGCCTTTATATCTATTTGAACTCTATCTATTAGCTCTTGCGCCATTTTCACAGTCTTTTTTTCATTGTAAGAACCTAGTTTATTTCCCTGTAAATTTCCTATATAAATATTCTCTGCAACGTTAAGGTCTGGACAGACATTCAATTCCTGATGTACAAATGACACGCCATAACGTTCTGCATCGGATGGTTGTCTTATTTCAGCCAACTTGCCATCAATAAAAATCTGCCCATGGTTTGCTGTATATATCCCATTTAAGACCTTTATCAATGTTGTCTTCCCCGCTCCATTAGCTCCGACCAATGCATGAATCTCACCTTTTTCAAGAGTGAAATTTACATCATCCAGCACAATATTATCAAAAAATTGTTTTTTGATATTTTTCATTTCGAGTATCTTTTCGCTCATTTTATATACTCACTTTCTCCGCATACCCCAACTCAATACGCTGGAGCCGTAACTATATGGCTATATAGCACAGCTCCGCGCAGAGTCAATTATTTACCCTACAATATATCCCCACAGGGTATCATGTAGCTCAGCAATATTTGCTTTTGTTACGACATCTCCATCGTAATATACTTTCTCTTCTAGTTGCTCGCCGTCCATATATGCCTTCATTGCTTTCACTGTATCTATACCAAACTGTATAGGATACTGAGAAAATGTGCCATCTACCACGCCAGATTCGATCATTTTCAAAACTTCTCCTGCTCCATCTACCGAATATAGCCCCACGTGGTTCTCATCACCCACCACACCATTTTTACCGGCTTCCTTGAGCGCGGCAACTATTCCCGGCACGAGAGCATCTGTGCATGTGAAAATCACGTCAATATCAGGATTTGACTCCAGGAAGTTTTTCGCTGTCGCCATTGCCGCTTCGTTACTATATTCACCTGCAGACGGTTCGCCAACTATTTCAACCGTATCATATTTTGCGAGTACATTCTTTACACCCTGTGTTCTATCAAGTGTAGGTGTATCAGACAGTACGCCCTGTATGATCAGAACCTTTATTGTTTCGCCGTAATCATTGATTATTTGCTCTGCCATAGCTTCGCCAGCTTTTACGTTATCTGTTTCCAATGTGCTAACAACATCCCCTTTTCCGCGTCTGTCCACACAGAACACCGGGACGCCCGCTTCATTGATCGTCGTCAGTGCCGGACCAATGGCTTCATTTTCTATTGGTGCTACACCAATTGCATCAACGCCTTGCGTAACTTGATTTTGCAACTGACTTATTTGCAACTCCAAATCACCCTGAGGGTCTAGCAAAGTAGCTTCCCATCCATAGTCCTTTGCCTGCTGCTCAAATCCCGTCCAGCATGCTTCCCAAAAAGTCGAGAACATTTCCGGTATTGAAAACGCCACCTTTACTGTCTTGCCATCCTCAGTCGGTGCAACCTCGCTTACCTGTGCCGATTCTTGTGCTGCAGCGCGTGCTTGCGCAGACTCCTCCGCCGTAGCTTTCGTTTCCGCCGGTTGTTCTGTTGAGGCGCTTGCATTAGGTGCCTCTGAAGCCACCGCACTTTCCTGCGGAGCCGCCGTACATGCTATCATTGATACGCAGAGTACAGCAATTAGAATTGTCACTACTACCTTTTTCATTTTCTCCTCCTAAGTTTTATATTATTTTTTGCAGATGAATCTACAAATCAAATTACAATTGTATTTTTAGTATTTATTTGTAAGATGGAGCCGTGTAATATATTGTGTTATTTTGTTTGATTTTTCAATAATTTAATTACTTTATATTACTTTTATATCACACAATGTTCGCTATTGTCAATACTTTATTTTTCTCTTTTGTGATATAACATAACATTGGTGTAAATGTATACTTATCACTATAAATTGACATTTTCAATTATATAAAAACATTAAATTCGCAAGTATGTGTGGCAAAAACAATAGATTTATTTGTTCTTTTTGTTTGAAATATGATACTATAAAAGTACAAAAAACACAGTATAATCGTTGAGGAGTTATAAATTATGCTTCGAAAATCCAGGCAGCAAGAAATTATGAACATGCTAAACACCACTGGTTATGTAGAAATTAGTGCTTTATGCAGAATATTTAGTGTGACCGAAATGACAATACGTCGTGACCTTGATATGTTAGCTGAAAACGGCGATATTGAGCGTACGCGCGGCGGTGCAGTAGTTTCTGACAACATGCTCTATTTCGAGCCGCGGTTCGAGAGGAGAATGGATCTTAATTATAATAAAAAGAATGCTATCGCAAATGAAGCATTAAAATATATCTCTAACGGTAATACTGTATATATAGATTCTGGCAGCACTTCTTTTGCATTAGCGCAGCTCATCCCCAACGACCTCCACATACTAGCTATTACAAACGCGCTTAATATAGGATCCGAGCTTGCCCATCGCACACACATATCTACGATTATGATTGGTGGCGAGATATCGCGCAACACGCTTTCCGCGCGAGGCTCTCTTTCAGAAGAAATGCTCAAGCTTTTTCGCTTTGACGTGGCATTCATTGGCGCAAATGCAATAGAACTTAATGGCAATATCTATGCAGCTAACGTAAATGAAACTGGCCTCAAAAAGGCCGTAATACATGCCGCTAAAAAAACATATCTCTTAGCAGATTCTACAAAAATTGATTCCTCAAAGATAATCATGTATGCTAATCTTCGAGATATTGAGGGCTTAATTACAGACTGCCAGATTAGTGATCGTGATTGTAAAGCGCTTTCAGATATTGGTTCTAATGTTATTATAGCAGGCGCTGAATGAAAGAGCAAATAAGAATCCACCAGCATGGCCAGTGGTATTTCTTATATGGACATAGCCCTATTATATTAGCTGCACCTATTCCCGAATTGATGTACTGCGACTTAATTCTTTATACATTGTTAAATGATATGGTACACGTCAACCTTCCCGCATTTTCGTCCAAAGATCATCCATCATTTTGCGAATAGCCGCCAATTCTTCATATCCAGCTTTACCGCAAGAATTGGCCATCCTCGCAATTTGGTTTATATTATTTCCCACAGCAGATAGTTCCCGCAGCAATAACAAATACTCTGCCGTGGGTTTTTCGTGTATCTTTTCGCTCATTATCATCTTCCGAAGTAAAGGATTTATCTTCAATCCGGATTTTTCCGAAAGTTGCTTTAACTTATTATGCTCACGCTCATCCAAGCGCAATATTAATTGAATATTTCTTGTTCGCATATTGCCTCCGTTTTGTCTGAATTTTTTTGCCGGTTTTAGGGCAGCAAGCCCTAACAAGTTGGCATTTGGATATCCAAATGCCGTGCTTGCAAATATAAACTGACCGAATATAAATCTTTTCTCCACTTCTACGTTTTTCATCTACAGTTTTAAAAAATAGCACAACAGAAAATGTCTTTTTTACCAAAACTTATACTAATAAAATGATTTTACCGTAAGCTTTAACACCCCGCAACAACATTTATTTTCAATTATTATTCGGTTGGTATATTACTTTTCTATATGGACGCATTACGTCCACTTCCGCGTTCTTTCTCTTGAATTTATGGACGCATTACGTCCTTTTCGTCTAAAGTTGGACGTACTATGTCCATTATAGCAAAAAAGCGGGGCTTCTTCGCCCCGTTTTGCTTAACTTATTTGATTAAAGTATCCCGTTTCTTCCCACACCTTCCTATCCGGGCAGTAGTAGTTGTATTCCCTTGAGTGTTCCAGCTTTAGTGCATATCCGAACTTCAGAATTCCTTGCTGCAATCCCACTCGCACATACTGCGCATCTTTCCCCATCGCTTTTGCTATTTCTGTGATGGGTACGTTTCTTCCGGTGAATGGCGGTAATTC
>CAYXFB010000073.1:0-13408 GCA_964464145.1 uncultured Christensenella sp. | reverse complement strand
ACCCTGCGGTCGGATATTATGCCGCCGACTGTGATGGCCTTATCCAGTATGTACCGCTCCCATTCCTGCCTTCTGTGCGGCGACATAAGCCAGCGCAGAGAGCCGTTATTGTACTTGTTGGGCAGCGCGCGCAATGCGTCATAGAAAACGTCAATGCTCATAGCACCGCCGCCCTTGCTCGCGCGATCCTCCACGTGCCCGCCGTTAAGTATCTGCTTCACCCAGCCGTCGTTTATGCCAAGGAAATCCTTGGTTCCCGCGTCGGTAATGGATTCATCACCGTTGATACACAAATCCTCGCGATCTATGCCTATCTGCTTTGTCATGAGGCCTGTTATGGTGGCCTCCATGCCCTGCCCCTCTATGTTCTCGCGCAGCGTTTCTTCAGATATCTCCCAAGGCAGACGTACCGCCGTGGTAGCGTATTTCACCGCCGAGAAGTTGGGCTTTGCTCTATAGCCGTCGTCCGTGTTCTCTACTTTCGCACGAAGAATACGAGAGGCTATACCTATCTTGTCTATCTCGCCCGCCTTTGCTCTGCGCATTTCCGTGCGTATAAGCGCGGACAGCGGCGTGGCCTCGAAAGACTGCTGTATGAATTTCTTGGATTGCTCCGGATTCAGCAGCCCGGACGTCACCAGATCGGTCGTCAAAGTACCTGCTTTTCTTATTATTTCTGCATTTGTTGGCATTTATAATCCTCCTTTTTGCCATAAAAATACCGCAGCTTTTGCCGCGGTCCTTTGATTTTGACGGTTTTTACAGTATTCCCGCCAGATAGTGCTGTTCGCCCTTTGCTATACCGGCCTGCTCGCCCTCAAGGTTGCTGGGCAGGCCGTGCGCCTTGAGTATGGGCTCCATAGCTGCCGCTATGCTTGATTTTATAAGCTCCTCCACATCGGCCGACTTTGCTACACCGCCTTGCTCACCTTCCTGAGCGCCGTCCTCGGCCGGTTCGTCCGGTTTTTTGAGCTTTTCCTTTACGGCCGCCTCCACCATGCCTTTGATTTCCTCTTTTAGCGTTCCCATCTGCTCCGTGATAAGAGCCTGTACCTCTTCTTTGTTCAATTCGTTTTCCTCCTTTTTTACATTGCTTTCTGTATCTCCACCATTGTCTTTGGTTAGCAGATTCAGTATAATATCCGAATACTCGTTCAACGCTGCTTTGATTTTATCTATGTCGCTAATGAATATCCCATCCACCGTAAGCGCTCCACGTAAAGCCGATTGCGCGTTCCAAAAATCTTCATCCAGGTCGCTGCGTTCCATGCGAACCGCAACCTCACCTTTTTCCACAACATCATAGCCAAACAGTCCGGCAATCGCCTTAAGAATACCGTGCTTTTCCTTTGCGGCCTCAGGCGCGGCCTTTTCAACTCCGCTGCTTTCCTCACCGACATACACACCGCTACCGCCCATAGAGAAGCCGGTTATATCGCCCTTTTCTACAGCGCCCCATACCTCGTCGTTCTCCACCTCCACGGTCATGAGCCACGTACCCTTTGCTATGGGCTCGCCCTCCATCTGCATATCGCAGGGCGCGACATAGCTTTCCACCACTTCAACGCCTTCCGCGGCCTCCATGCTGTGATTAAGGTCGTTCTTCCCGCCGCTTTTGGCGAAGCGATACGCAGCCTTGCGTATCTCCTCGGCTGTCATGAAATTGCCGTCGGTATCCTCAACGTCGGGCGCGTAGACCACGCCCGTTATATGGTGCGTCTCCGTGTCGGCTTTGATTATTTTGGCATAGATATCTATTGCCGCTTTTCCGTCTTCGGCTTTGCATACAAGAAATTTCTTTCTATTTGCCGCCTTTTTCACCAGCGACACGAAAGATATATCCGCGTCTCTGATTTCGCCTGCTTTCACTTTCAATTTTTTGCCTCCTTATTTTCTCGTCAGAACGCAGTTCGTTTTATCCCCATGCACTCCAACTTAATGTCCCGTCTTTTTTATATTTTGACACTGTAATATTGAAGCCTTTGTTATCTCTAGATGTAACCCGCGCCCAAGAACCACTACCATCGTAAGCTGACATTGTATCAATCATTGCGCCATAGAAACTTCCCCAATCGCCGCCAGTAGCGTCAACTCTTATTGCTCGTGGGTAAAACCCTGTATTTATCCTCTCGTTCCATTGCTCTGTGCCGGACGAATTTCCCCCATAAACCGTTCCCGTTGCGTATTTAGTCATAGCCTGTGTGCTCATACTCCCTGTCTGCTTAGTCCTTGCATCGCCACTGTAGAACGTTTTGCCCGCCACCACATCCGCAGGAGTTGCATTACCTGTCAAGCGCGGCGCGCCCCTTCCAACATTTATAAGCATAACGTCACCCCCTTAGGGGTAATATTTCGCTTAACAGCGGGGTTTATAAGGGTTAAATATTTACCCCCCCCCCCTACCATTTTTTTCCATTTATTCATTTACCGTTCTCCTTTCCATGTGTTTCCGTGCATCAAAAAACCGCCGTTTTCGGCGGATTTCTGTTTGACATGCTTTGCATTTGGGGTATAATAAAAGCAAGGATATAACCGAAACGGTTAACCTAGCGTCGACTTAAATAGCCGCAGCCTTGGTCGGGGGCGGCTATTTGCTTTTATGGGATATTATCTTGTATATCACTATCAAAATGACAGTAAGTATTATCAAGTATTCCATCAGCACCACCCCTTTCTTCCCGTCAGAAACGGAATATTAAGGTGTGGTCAACCGTCCGCCATATCCTTGCCTAATGCTACTATATCACATTCGCGCGCCTCTTTGCGTCAAAAAACCGCAAGCGCTTTCGCATTTGCGGTTCATAGTAGTTCAGTTGTCTGCTGCTATTTGTTGTCCCTTAGGTATTCCAGCCCTTTCAGCGTTATTCGTCCATCGCGCGAATTATTTATGATTTGGCCATCATGAATAGAAAATGCGAAGCCTTTTATCAACTTTTCTTCCTCAAGCATTACCAAAATGCGCGCCCATCGCTGTTGGCTGATACCAAGTGTCTCCGGGGAAAACAGTTTCCAGTTCAGCGTCCCGACTTCTGCGTCCAATTGCTTCTCCAGCACAGACAGTATTTCAGTAATTATTCTAAAGTTCTCTTCACACATTCGCTTAACTCCTTAGCAACTCGTGAATTCAATATCCGGAAAGTGCTCCCTTAGCGTCTTCCCCTCGAAAGTAAAGTTATTTAGCAACTCATCCGCATCTTTATAGGCTTCATCGTGCTCGTTACCATTACATTGCGCAATAATTCGGGTGCTGTTTTCGCCCGCACCAAGCCAAAACAATATATCACCAATAAAGATGTTTATGTCCTCTCCCATCTCTATTTGCTCATAAAACTCCTCGTAAGTCTCGTCTTTCCAACGAGTCAAATTGCTAAAATCCCTACTCATTTTGTAATATCCTCATTTGCTATTAGCTCTGCCGATGACGGCACTCTGCCATCAAAATGCTCGATTTTACCATTCCTATTAGCCGCCCAATCATGTGAATGCGGTACAATTTTATGTTTTTGGGGCCAACCATGGTCTGTTACGTCAAAATCCAGCTTCGGCTTTCCGTTCTTACCGAAATATCTTCTTGTTTCTATTATACCATTTTCATCCAGTTTATTAAACACCGAATTTGGCTTCCCTTCACTTGGTACCCTGTGGATTTTCTCCGTAATTCCATTATCTTGACACCGCTTCAACCAGCTAACTTCACGATAGGTTTTTTTAAGCTCTGCCCACTCCGGCGTTTTCTCCTTCTGCATGCGCATGAAGTCCTCGCGCGCGGGGACGTTCCCCGGCCCCATTGCTATACGATACCTGTCATACTGCGAAATAGGATAATCAAACGCGCCCGTGCCGGTGTCCTCATGCGGCGGTACGTACTCAAGCGCCTGCCGCGGCAGGTTGTCGCCCACCACCTCCTGCACTATGCAGTGGCAGTTTATAGACTCGCCGGGCGGGAGGCAGGTATCCCTTGGCATCATGGGATAATATATCCCGCCATCAGCACCGTAAAGCGTAAAGGGCTTGTCCTTTGGCACCGTCTGGCCGTTCATGGCTTGATGATTGGGGCGCGGTTCGTTCCTATACGCGCCGGTATGCCGCCACATTTTCTGCGTAACGGCCGGGTTTTGCATCATCGCTTCATTTTTGGCATATGAGTGCATGCGCAGCGTCTCGGTCTGCGCGATTCTCCTTGCTTTGTACCGCTCTTCACTTATGCCGCCGTCCAGTATGGCCTGCGTCAGCTTATCAACGCTTTTCCCTTCATCCACATGCTCACGTATGAGCCGCTCAAGCTGGCTATAGGTGCCGTCCTTCACATACGTGCCTAGGCTCTTGCCCCAGTTATCCATCAGCCTTCCCGTTTGCGCAGAAATCGTCTTTGTCACCACCGGGCTTTCCATGTCGGTCGAGTAATGCCATGACATTTTAGGGATAAACTTTTTATACTCAGCCCGGAGCACTTCGGCGATATCCACATCCACCGTATCGGCGGCTTTCATTTTAGTCAGCGCTCTAAGCGCCTCCAGTGGAGTTGCGCATGGCGCTATTTCGTCCAACAAAAAACGCGTTTCACGCTTCAACCCGCGCGCCACGCGTTCCTCCAGCCTTGATATTTCCTTTACCGTTTCCTCCGGCTCTATGTACCCGAGCGCTTCCAGCACATCCTCGTAATCCTGGTCGGCTTTCAGTATATAATCATCGATCGCCGCTTTCAGCGTCACGCGGCTCATGACGCATCCTCCTCCAGCAGCCCACGCATCTCTTTAAGCACCGCGTATATCTGTTCATCCTTGCCGACGGCCGACTTCATAAGCGCGTCCGCTTCGGGCGGCGGCGTCTGCGGTGCCGCGTTCTTCTGCAGTGCCAGCGGCGTTTCTCCCCAATCTCCCTCATACGGCTCGGCCTCGGCTCCCAGCATAGAGTAGGTTATTTCCTTGGCCTTGTTCGGCGACAAACCGCCCGCGCGCTCCGTGATGTTCAGTATCTTGGAAACGTCGTCCGGATTGGTGGTCTGCGGCTCCAAGAAATACGCCTCTACATACTTGAAATTATAGCCTGCCAGCAGCTTGTTATTTATTATCCACGCAAGCGAGCGGCGCTCCGGCTGGAACACTTGCTTTTCGGTCACCTCCTGCGCCGTCTGAGCGGTCGCGCGGTTGAAGTCGGTGGTATACGCCACATAAAGGTCGGGCAGCTGAAAAGCCGATTGTATGCGGCGACGCGAGTTGTCAAGATACTCCTGGAACAGCTCGTCCTTTTGAAGCATGGCTGCCATGTCCTTAATTTCAATATCAGGCGGCCTTGCATCATCAAAGTCGGTAGATGTTTCCCCGTTCTCTGTCTCAAGCACCATAAAGGCGTGCTGCCCGGCCGCGCCTTTTATGCCGTTCATATACTCCTGCAGCTTTGTCCAGCTATCCTCCGTGAGCGTGCCGTTTTTGATCATTATCATCATGGGCGTGTGCCGGCCCTCTTCAAAGTAGCGGTTATTGAGCGCCTCAGCTTTGCGGCTGCCGTCTATACCCAGCACCTGCCCTATCCAGCGCACCTCGCCATACGGCCCGCCGCCCGTTTTAAACTCTATGATCTCATTTGCCCTATATGGAATCAGTATCGTTTCTTTATCTTCCTGATATTCTCCAGTGGTTTTATTCATAACGCGCGGGTCGCCTATCTCTTTGAAATACACGGTTTTGCCGCCGACGGTCTGCCTATATTTGCAGAACCTTTTTTTGCGTGTAAGCTCCGTGCCGTTATGGATATATTTAACGTCCACATAAGGCTCGAGCGGCCGAGATTTTTCAAAGGACGGTACGTTTTCTATGGGCGCCACCTCGACTGTATTGCCGGACATATCGCGAATCACTTCCATGTATGCCACACCATAGGTTTCACGGTTCACTATAGCCTGCTCAAACAATTCTTTTGTGTCGTGATCCATATTGAGCAGTTCTATAATCTGTAACGCCTGCTCAAACTCAGCTTCCATTTCCGGGTTTTCCTCACCCTTATAATCCTCTTTATACCTTACGCCGATGCCGAATCCCGCTATGTTGTTTTTATATGCGCGTATACACTGCGGGATAATTGTCGAATTATCCACCAGCGCCTTGAGCCCGCGCATATCGGTAGATTTTTTCTCCCATATACTCGCAGCGCTGGCGTCGCCGTCCTGTATGGCGGTCGGCGTCTCGGCTTTTTTCACGGGCATACGGGATTTTATTATCTGCGCACGTACGCTATTTTTCTTTTTCTCACTCAATGCTTCATACGCTCCTTTATCTTCACCGGCAGGCACAGCAGCAGCACGCAATCTGCCTCATCCGGAGAGGGCAGGTCGCGGGCCTTCATTGCCTTTTTGCTTTCCACGACTATTTTATTTCGCTCGTTCACCGTATATTTTCGCGTCGATAGCTGCGCTATAAGGTCGTTATCATTCGGCAGTATAAGCTCGACCGGCTTGGGATTCCCTTCCTCGTCCACGGTACTCAGCCGCGCTTTTACGCAGGACATCATATACGTGGTGCTGTCGTTGTAGTGCTTGTGCTTTATCAGCCGCCCAAACGCCACGGGTAGTATCTCCATCCAGCCATATCGCGCCTGGTCGCTGCGTTTGATCTGCTTCAGACGATCGACCACGCCGCCGCCCACGCCCCCATCGTCAATTTTTATGGGTATCTTGCCCGCAAACTTGTGCTTTTCGCGTAGCCTCTCGCCCAATATTACGATGTCGGCCGCCGTACGCATGGTATCCTGTCCGTTTATTTTCTTATCCAGCGTCACCACATTGTTCACGATGGAGCCTATCACGGTTTTGTCGTTGCCATAGCGCGCCACGTCACAGCCTATATGTATGCTCTCCGCCGGCTCATCTGCCGGCTCGGTGAGCACAGACGCCTCAAGCAGCGGCAGCGGTATAAACACATCATCCTCGGCCAGCGGGAAGTCGCCATGCACCCTCACTCGCACCACATTGCTATCAGCGCCATATTTGCGGATCAACGCGTCTATGGTATCGCGATTGGTCCGCGGGCTATCCAGCGACGATATTTTATGCGTGCGGTATATTCCCCTGTCTGCATTATGCGAATCGTAAAACACGCCCGATGTACGCGTGGGATTGCCGCACAGCAGCAGTTTGTTGTTCACGCCCGAAAGCGTACCCTGTATGGCCTCCATGATTGGATCTGCCACACCGGACGCCTCATCCACTATGAAAAGCATGTTCTCCTCGTGGAAGCCCTGCATGTTCTCCGGCTTGGTTGCGGTACGTGCCACAGCAAACCAGCGTTCTTTGAGCCCCGCCATATACACGCGCGTATTTGTCCATTTGAGTATCACAGACAGCAGCGGGCTACGCGCCTGCCACTTGGATATTTCCGCCCACAGCACATCATTGAGCTGGTGCAGCGTCGGCGCGGTGGCCACTATGCGCGGGTACGGGAAGCAGGATATAAACCAGAGTATCACCGCCGCTTCAAACGCCGTCTTGCCCACGCCCTGCCCGCTGCGTACACTCACGCGCGGCGCTTCCGCCAAATCGCGGGCAACCGCCTCCTGCCATATATCCGGCTCAAAGCGTATCACCTCGCGAAAGAACAGCACCGGGTCACGCCTATATACTTCAAGCCGTCTCCTAAAAAAATCAACTCTGTTTTCCATCATCCTCTTCCATAAGCGCGGTCACCCAATCTTGCGCAAGAACAGTGCTGCCGCTTTCCTCTTCCTTCTCGCGCTCCAGCACCTTCACACGGCGCTCTTCAAAGTCGGCCTTGCGCCGATCGCCGGGGAATATTTCAAAATATTTGCTGAGCCATTCCAGCGCGCGCATGCTGTCGGCACGCTTCACGCTTATACCGTCACGCCCCTGCTTCACCTCGGTTATGAGCTGGCCGTCCACATCATCAGAGTTTTTCAGCCGAACGTAGTTGGCCATGTATGTGAGCGGCTTTATTTCGCCCGTTTCGGGGTCGGTGGTTTTCACTTCGCCCATTTCGCCAACTACGGTGCGTTCCTCGGTGCCGAACTCCACAGCATCCGTCATATCCGCAAATGCTATGCGCATGTAAAGATTCACTATATCCTCAGGATCGGCGAGCAGCTCCATTGATACCCGCAGTTTTTTCAAACGACGGATCTCGTCCTGCACCCTCTGCCTTTGCAGCAGCCTAAACCCGCATTGCTTTGCTCCATTTTCAGAGTACCCGGCACGGATCGCGGACAGCTTGGCGTTGAAAATTCTGACGTAATATAGGCAAAAGAGCTTCTCCCTTTCGTTGAGCTCTTCGTTCTCGTCAACGGCTTCTGCAAGCCGCTTTATGACCTTTCTTTGTTGTACAACACTTTTTTTGCGTTGTACAACATCGCCACTATCCCAATTATCGCGCTTTTTCCACACGGCGACCTTGCGCTCATCGATGCCCAGCAGCCGTCCTATTTCGCGATTTGTTATATCGCCGTCACGCTCTCTATATAGTTTTTTGGCCTTATCCCGATTCGGGTCTTTTGGCTTGCCCATTCATCCTTACCACCTCACCACTCGCCGGAAATAAAAACCGCCATCCAGTAAGACAGCGGTTTAGGTATTCTTTATTACCGATAATTCATGCCGATTGCTCAATAACAGGCAATACGCCGTTCTGCTTCAAAAGCTCGTATATGAACAGCCTGCCTTTTTGCGTCCACTTGGTTTCCATCACTATATCCGCATTGCCGTCACTGCGAGTTATTCCTATGGTCTCGCTGTGCGTATAGCCTTTATTGTGGTATTTACGATACAACAACCACTGATTGCTTTGCTTATACTGAACTCCCAGCTCGTTGAGCAGCTTATTCATTGCTCGCCCCGCCATACCGTAATCCTTGGCTATCTGCGTTATGGTCACCAGACCTTTGTTTTTAAGAATCCTATCAGTATAATCCGCGCTTGGTATCAATTCACCAATTATCTGCTTTTGCTGCTCATTCTCAAGTCTAAGATGCCCAAGCTGCATATCCGCTACCTTCAAAGCACGTGCCATTACAGCCTCTGGCGTGTTCCACTGCTTTTCAAGCTCTAAGAAATATTGCCGTACCTGCTTGCCTTGCGGACTGCGTTGTATCATGCAAATTTCTTTTGCCATGTCTATGGTTAGTTGGTGATTTGTGGATGGACGCCCTCCTGTACTTTCGCTCAAAATTGAGCAAAAGTCTTGCCCCTCAACAAAGCCATATTCGCACATTCGCGGGAACCAATCTTTATATGCTGTGCTTATAGCCAAACTCTCGTGCAATTCTCTGCCCAGCACTGTAGGGCGTTCGCTGTCATAGTTCACTTTGATTAATCCGTTCATTTTAAACCTCCATATATCAATCTTAGTTGCGTGCTCGACCTTACCGCATCTTCTTTGTCAGTTATTAAAACGTACACATCTTTATTTTGCGGATACATATTCTCATTAAAACCGCTATTTTCATAAATATTCCCATCTACTACCGCATAACGGACACCCGGCGACAATGTCGCATATATAGACTTAACTTTTTGTTTCAAAGGATGTACTGTTCTTTTACGCTTACCGTTATTGCGCTTGTGCTTATAATCGGCTATCTCAAGCATTTTTCCCATAATAAAAAACCTCCATCAAAAAATCGGTTGATAGAGATTCTCCAAAGTGATATAATATCAATATCAGATGGATAACTCTATCTAAACTGTGAAGCAGTCCTGTAATCCGCCAAGATTTTAGTAGGGCTGTTTCTTTTTGCACTCATCTCCCATTTCATTCGCCTCCCGAGTACGACACTGTTCGTTTTTTTTCAAAATCAGATAGCATTGCTTCCGTTATTCGATAGCTTTTACCCAATTTTATTGCAGATAGACTACCCGACTTTATCCATTGCCATACCGTATATACTGACATACCGTATCTCCGTGCTACCTCCTCACAGGTATATAGTTTTTCCATTGTACACTCCCTTCTTGTATGTATTTTTTGTTTGTGTTATTCTAAGGTCACTTAGTATATAACCATGATAACTAAGTTATATTAGTTTGTCAACGGTATTCACTAAGAATATTTAGTATTTAGCGGTATTTATGAAAACTACTATAGAACGAATAAAGGAATTAATGTACGAGAAGGACATTTCCGCTCTTTCAATGAGCCGGGATCTAGGTTTTTCGAACGCTGTTTTTTCACAATGGAACACAGGCAAGCATAAACCGTCCGCCGAAGCCCTATACAAAATCGCTGATTATTTTAACGTTAGTGTCGATTATCTATTAGGACGCAGTAATATAAAGACAATTTCGTCACCCAAAATATCAGAATTAGATGCCAATCTGTATAATGCGATAGCCACTCTGGATGAAGCATCAAAAGTACAGTTACTTTCCTATATCGCTTTTCTAAATTTTAGCAAAAACATTGAGCCACCCGCATTAACAACCGAAGAAATGCTGAGTATTTTACGTAGTATTGAAGAAGAAAGAGACAAAGAGGCTTAAAATTAATCGCATCACTATCTTTATTTCTTGTTCCTGTACGGGCATTGCTTCAGAGCACATCCTTTCTGCTTTGAGTTATATAGGCATTCTTTGCACTTTGGAGTGTGTACCCATATGATTTTTTCTTTCATGGTCACCTCCGGGCGCAAAGAAAAAACCGCAATCGCTTGCGGTTTTGGTCTTGCTATAGTTTTTCACACTGCTATTGTATCAGATATTATCCGCACTTTCCGTCCTAATTCCGCTAATCTTTGTCCTAAAAACCGCACTTTCCGTCCTGAAACGTCCTGAAAACCGCAGAAAGCGTCCTGAGAACATTGCTTTTTATGTTTCTAATCCCACTTTCGCTATATCCAGCCTTCTCCGCAATATCTGCCGAACCAAGCGACTTTGTGTACTTAAGCTCGATATATTCCCGCTCCCGCTCATCGAGCCCCGCCCGATCTATCATCCGCTGCAGCTCGTCGTACTCGCTCCACAACTCGGCAATGTAGTTTTGCATAGACAGTATCCGCGCGTCGAATTTCTCACCCATTTTAACAACGGCGTTTGGCGTAGGGTCAGACATCACGCCGCCCATGACGCGTTCCTGCTCAAAGGATGGGGCACGAAGCAGGCTCTGCAGGTATTCTTCTTTCTGTGTGAATACCGCCTGCAGCTCCTGCTCACGTTCGCGTATAAGCCGTCTCAGCTCGCCATATCGGTATAGCTTGCGTTCGATTGGTTGCACCCTCTCACCGTCCCATGGTATAATGTATTTGCGAGATACAGTATATGGGGGCTGCCGGAGGGTGGCTCTTTTTTTATTCCGCCTCTTTGTCCAACCACGACATAATTTCCGGATCATAGTCGTCGTCTTCGTAGCCATCTCCGTGCATAGCTAAAGATATTATGTTAGCGCAAAATATTTTGTCTTGGCATATTTTCTCATAGTTTGTCAGCGGCGGTTTATTCCGATCATTCCATTCTCTTTTGGGCTCAGACGGCGTCCCGCTTGCTTCCGTGGTATATCCGCATTGCTTACATTTCAGCACAAATTCTCCGTCCGAATTTTTTATTATTTTGCCTTGTCCACCGCATTTGCATATTTTTTGTTTACTCATTTGCTTTGCTCCTCCTGCGCTTCAAGCGCGGCTTGGGCGGCAACAAGTTTCTCTGCATCTTCATAATTGTTTGCTAATTCTGTATCACAATATTTACATACTCTTTGTTCCCATTCAACCAACTGGTTGCAGTGTGGGCAATGATAGCCACCACTATAATATCGGATTATGTGAGAATCAATATCTATTGCTTTCACACTATTATTAATGCAGTTTTCCACATCTTCGCCACAAGCACACCTCGCATTCTCACATTCTCCACAAATAAACGTATCAATCAATTTGTCCATAATTGTATTAGCCCGTGCCAGCTCTGCCACTTCTTCGGGCGTTAAACCTGTGTCATCGTAGGCGGCAAGACGTATATTTCTTAATCTTTTCGCACAATCCCTCACTGCATCATCTGCATTACACATTTCATAACAATATGCAGAGCATAAATCGCAACCCAGTTCGTTATAGTTATCCATTTCGTGATTTGTCAACCTCTCCATCATTCCCTCTCCTTTCCGCACAATATATCTCGCGCTTGCTCGGTTAATACTGTTTCTCTGCCATACATATTTTCAACTTCTTCGCATAGACGCTCAAGTACATCCATCGCCGCATCTCTCTCTTTCTCCACCCCTTCCAGCTTTGCGCGGAGTTCGGCGTTTTCGTTAATCACATCTTCGATTTTAGATTTCTTAAAAACCGCTCTTGTCTCGCAGTGACAGAATGCAGTTATATCATTTGATGCCGATGTGCATATACTCCTATACTTGCAATCACAACATCTCATTTTTCCCCGTCCTCCATCATGTTGTATGGGTTAAACCCGCACTCAACGCATAGTCCCTCATGCCAGTTAGCACTTGCGCTTATTCCGTGAGGGCACTTGCCAGTATCACACCATTTTACAAAGTGCTGCCTTGCCTTATCATCGTGTGCTATTTCTTCCGGCGTGGGCGCTCCTGTTTTTGCACGCTCTATTTTTTGCAACACTGTACTCATCCGTCAGTCCTCCTCCTTTAGCTTTCGTCCGCAGTTGGTTTGTGGCGGTAAATAGTGCCACCGTAAGAAATGATTTCGTCATATGAATTTCTTCCACCCAATGCGTTTGTAATCATAACTACTTCAAAATCCTTATCGTGACAATAATCTTCATCTGTCAAATATGAAACTAGACCGTACATCTCAATTTCGGGAAATTTAACAAATACTCGTTCCTCGTCCATCTCCCGCAATTTCTCAATCGTCAACGGCTTTGGTTTCTCCCTCTCCTGCTTTTCAATCGGTTCTCTACCAGCCTTGCAATCTTCGTACCCCTCAATGTATGAGTTTTTTACAAGTCTGCCTAGTTGTTCGCAGGTTAAGTCACATAGGTCTTTTGCCGTTCGCTCCTGCTTCTCGCGCAGGGCTTTGATGATATACTCCTGTATCTCGATCTTTTTATCATATCCAGCAAAATTCGCTTTTAGATGGCTTTTCTTGCGCATTTCCTCTAAATCTCGTTTGCGGTCATAGGTACTTTTGATAGCCGCTTTCAACATGTTTTTTTCGTTCATATCTTCCCCTCCACAAACTTAATAGCCGACGGTTCAACTTCCGCCACAGTGCCATCTTCGTATTCAACGATAGCAAACGTTTGCTGCATTTGGCCTCCTACCGATCCCAGCATGACAGGCTCATATACCCACATTCTATCTGCCCATCTGTGGAACAAGGCGTTTTTACCGTTTACCGTGCATGGCCTTAATTCTGCGTATTGTTTCTTAGGCATCGTTTACCCCTCATTTCATATAGCTTGTTTTTCCCGGCCTCGAATTTTATCAACCGTATCCAC
>CAYXFB010000072.1:0-13696 GCA_964464145.1 uncultured Christensenella sp. | reverse complement strand
TGAGGAAAGCTCCTAGACTGTATTTCAGGCAGTATGGGGATTATAGTGTGGTTATTTAAGGCAATCCAGGCAAACCGCTGGCAACACGGTTTTGCAGGCTTCAAAGGGAAACCGCTCCCACGGCGACGGGGAGTAGCCTGTAGGGAAATCCTTCTGGACCATAAACTGCAAGGTCTACTCATACTGTCACCACCATATTTTGAAAAAACTGCCCCGCCGGAACGCTTTTCGGCGGGGCATGATAAATATATGACGGCGCTGCCGTAAAAAATTGGAAAAATGCTATGAAGGTTATAAAATACTGGGCAATAAAGATATTTTTCATAACGCTTATAATATCCGCGGGCGTGTCTGTTACCGTGGAATATTTCATATCCAATATGTCGCTGGTGTCCGCCTTGCTGGTGCTGGCCGCAATAATAATTGTGGGCATAGTGTTCGACATCGTGGGCGTGGCCTTTGCCAGCGCAAGCCACGAGCCCTTCGTGGCCATGTCCGCCAAGAAAAACAAGAAGGCGCATTACGCGCTGAAAATGCTCAAAAACGCCGACATAGTATCGAACTTTTGCAACGACGTTATAGGCGATATATGCGGCATAGTGAGCGGCGCGGCGGGCGCGGCCATAACGCTCAAGGCGCTTGCCTTTAACGCCAGCCTTTCAGACCTAGCGGTGTCCATAACCGTTTCGGCGCTCATTGCGGCAACGACCGTGGCGGGCAAGGCCTGGGGAAAGAGCGTCGCCTTCAAAAAAAGCAAGGACATAGTGCTTTCCATAGGCAGTATAGTACATTTCTTTGATTTCAAGAGCAAAAAAAATAAGGTGGGCAAGCAATGAAAAAACGCGTGGACCTGCTTATGGCGGAGCGCGGTTTGGCGCAGAGCCGCGAAAAGGCCAAGGCGCAGATAATTGCGGGCGGCGTGCTGGCGGACGGCAGACCGGTGCGGCAGCCCTCCGAAATGTTTGAGGAAGGCGTGACGCTGGAGCTGAAGGGCGACGCTTGCCCCTATGTGAGCCGCGGCGGCCTCAAGCTGGAGAAGGCCATGGCCGAATTCGGCATATCGCTAACGGGCAGGGTGTGTGCCGATATTGGTGCGTCCACCGGCGGCTTTACAGACTGCATGCTCAAAAACGGAGCGGAATACGTATATGCTGTGGATGTGGGCTACGGCCAGTTTGACTGGAAGCTCAGAAACGACGAGCGCGTGTGCGTAATGGAGCGCACGAACGCCCGCTACCTTGAGCGCCTAGACAGGGACGTGGGTTTTGCCAGTGTGGACGTTTCATTCATATCGCTTTCGCTTATATTTCCCGCGCTGCTGAGATTAGGTGATGATGTTGAAGTGGTAACGCTTATAAAACCTCAATTTGAAGCGGGAAAAGATAAAGTAGGGAAAAAAGGCGTGGTAAAGTCCAAAGATGTCCATATGGATGTGATAAAAAATGTGAGGGAAAGCGCGGAGGCTATGGGGCTTGCTATGGCGGCGCTCACATTTTCGCCCATAAAGGGGCCGAACGGCAATATAGAATATCTTGCACACTACGAAAAAACGGCTGAAAAAGGCGTTGTTTCAGACGATTTGATAAAAATCATCGTAGAAAATGCCCATTTTTCACTATAAATGTTTTTTCCAGCTTGAATAGATTGATAAAATTAGTGTATAATATGCATAACGGCATTTTGTCAAGGGGGTTGGTGCATTTTGAAATTCGGAATATCTACTAATCCTGAAAAGGATCCCGGACTTGAGGCTACTCAGGCAGTCATAGACGCGCTGACCAAAGCGGGTTTGGACGTATATTATGACGATGAACTGGCCAAGATAATGGGGATGAAGAATTTCAAGGACGCAAGTCTTTGCGATGTGCTGTTTATTGTGGGCGGTGACGGTACAATACTTCGTGCGGCGCACAAATATGTAAAATATGGAATATTTTTGGCGGGCGTGAATCTTGGCAGAATGGGATTTATGAGCGAGATAAGCCTTAATGAGGTTGCTGATTTTATTGGCCATGTGGAGCGGGGCGAATTTTTCATAGATAGGCGCATGATGCTGGAGGCCTTTGTTCCATCGCACAAAATGCTTATGTACGCGCTGAACGATTTTGCCGTGGTTCGCAAGGACTACACAAAGGTTGCGCGCATGGATCTTTTTGTAAACGGTAAGCTGGCCGAAAACTACAATGGCGACGGGCTTATAGTGGCCACGCCAACGGGCTCCACGGCCTATTCGCTCTCAGCTGGCGGGCCCATAGTGGCGCCAAATATGGAGTGCATAGTGATAACGCCAATTTGCCCGCATTCGCTGTACGCAAGAAGCATTGTGGCGCGGCCGGATGACGAGGTGCGCGTTCGGGTGGCCTCCCGCGAAAACGGTATGATGCTCTCTGTGGACGGCCGCCACGGCATAGATCTGGCGCACGGCGATACCGTGGAAATAAAGGTGACGGATACGAGCGCAAAGTTCATACGTATAAATGAGGACGCTTTTTTTCCGCAGCTAAAGGCGAAGCTGGCGCAGTGGACGGACAGGAATTAGTATCAGAGCTTCATGGGGCAGTACATAAAATAAATATAATGAGCACATGGGCATAAGCTCCCTGTGTGCAATAAAAAGGTGGGGAAAA
Organism: uncultured Christensenella sp.; assembly: GCA_964464145.1. Lineage (GTDB taxonomy): Bacteria > Bacillota > Clostridia > Christensenellales > Christensenellaceae > UBA5399. The sequence goes on along the minus strand of CAYXFB010000072.1, from coordinate 11,069 downwards.
GATGAAAAGCAAAAGGCAAAACAAAATTTTGGAAATAATATCTCAAAAGGATATTGAAACGCAGGAGGAATTGGTGGATGCGTTGGTGGATCTGGGGTTCCGCGTAACGCAGGCAACAATTTCGAGGGACATAAAGGAGCTCAAGCTGGTAAAGATACAGTCACCCTCCGGGGTATACAAGTATTCGGCCAATAAAAAGCAGGACACGAAGGATTTTGACGTCCTACTGCGCATATTCCGAGATACCGTTATTTCGGTGGAATTTGCCATGAACACAGTGGTGGTAAAAACGCTGACGGGCAGCGCGAACGCCGCCGCGGAGGTAATAGACGGACTGAATTGGGACGGCGTGCTGGGTACGCTGGCGGGTGACAACACAATTTTCATCACCACCGCCTCTGTGGCCGCCTCCGGGGAGATAGCCGGGAAGTTTCTTAAACTGCTGAATAAATAGCGCCGGGAGTGTTTGATGCTACACAGCCTTGTTGTTGAAAATATAGCTCTCATAGACAGGCTCAGCATAGAGTTTGCCGAGGGGCTGAATATTTTGACCGGCGAAACGGGAGCCGGTAAGTCTATTATTATAGACTCCATGAATCTGGCGCTGGGAGAACGTGCCGACCGTGAGATGATACGGCGCGGTGAGGAGAGCGCGTCTGTGGAGGCGCTTTTCTATGTGGATATTGAAGTGCTGCGCCCGGTATTTGAGCGCTACGGTATAGAGGTGGATGAGGAGCTTTTGGTTTCGAGAAAGATCTCATCCTCGGGAAAAAACACCTGCCGCATAAACGGCGGTATGGTGAATCTTTCCACGCTCAAGGGCTTTATGGACAGCATTGTGGATCTGGTGGGTCAGCACGAGCATCAGAGCCTTTTGTATCCCGAAAATCATTTGGCTATAATAGACAGCTTTGGCGGCGCGGAGGTCGCCGCGCTCAAAGAGGACGCGGCGCGGGCGGTATCGGAAATAAAGCGTACGCAGGCCGAAATGGCGGAGCTGGGCGGAGACGCGGCCGAAAGAGCCGCAAGCATAGAGCTGCTAGAGTTTCAAACGAAGGAGCTTGCGGACGCCGAACTCAAAGCGGGCGAGCTTGAGGAGCTGGGCTCCGAGCGGGAGGTGCTGGCGGGCGCGCAGACTATAGCGGAGCAACTGGGGAGAAGCTATGCCGCGCTCTACGAGGGCGACGAGGCCGGGCAAAGCATATTGGCCGGGCTGAAAAGCTGTGCGGACGGCGTTGCTCAGCTTGCGAGGTACGGCGAAAATTTTGCGGTTCTGTCGGCGCGCATGGAGGAAGGCTATTATCTGCTGGAGGAAGCGGCGCACGATATAGGCCGGGAAATGGGCGCGGTGGTGTTTGACGAGCAGCGCCAAAACGAGGTGGAGGAGCGAATAGAGTTTATAAACACGCTAAAGCGCAAATACGGCGCCACGGACGAGGAAGAGCTTATATCCATAGCGGAGCAGGCGCAGGAGAGGCTGTCGCGCCTGTGCCGTGCGGGCGAGATATACGAGGGTCTGGAGGCCAAGCTGGCAGACCAGCGGGCGGCCGCGTACAAAATATTTTCCAAGCTTTCCGCGAAGCGGCGCAAGGCGGCGGATGTGCTGGCAGAGCTGGCCTTGGCAGAGCTGGCCGACCTTGGCATGCCGGGCGCGGCCTTCGAGACCAGATTTGCGGAGCTGGCCGCGCCGGAGCAGGCGGTGTATACGGCGGAGGGGCTGGATTTTGCGGAGTTTTATATCTCCACCAACGCTGGCGAGCCGCTAAAGCCGCTGGCCAAGACGGCCTCGGGCGGTGAGATCTCACGCATAATGCTGGCCTTCAAGAACATAACGGCGGGCAGGGACAGTATATCCACAATGATATTCGACGAGATAGACACGGGTATAAGCGGAAGGATGGCGCATGTGGTGGCCGAGAAGATGGCCGCCATAGCGCAGAGCAGGCAGGTGATATGTGTGACGCATCTGGCGCAGATAGCCGCCATGGCGGATCGTGGGTTTTTGATAAGCAAGCAAAGCAGGGACGGCACCACGCTCACCAGCATAGACAGGCTGGATGAGGGCGGAATAAAGCAGGAAATAGCTCGTCTCAGCGGCGGCATAGACACGGAAAACGCAATGAACCACGCGCAGGAGCTGCTCAGTAACGCGAGGGCGGTGAAGGACGGGCTGGCAAAGACAGGCAGCCGAAAGAAACGTTGAGAGCCCTCTGCGGAGCGGTGCGAGGCTGTGGTTCGTTTTTGGCGCTATAAACGGAGCTCGGGCTTGCGAGAGAAGATACCCCATGTTTTTTCGTATTGGAATAGTATAAGGGAGCAATGCGGTTTGGCAATATTCAAGAGGATGCTCATAGCGGAAGTAAACAGCGCTTTTGCGAATATTTTGGCGAATTTGCTGCAGGATATGACGGACGAACTCAGGACGTGTACGGACGGCATGGAGGCCATGAAGCTGTACGAAAATTTTAAGCCGGACGTCGTATTTGTAGATACCGTGCTGGCAGGGTATGACGGCTTTGAAATACTGGAAAAAATAATCGACGACGATATAATAAAAATCGTTATGACGTTCATGAACAAGCCCAGCTATTATGTGCGCGCAATAAACCTGAAGGCAGACTATGTTTTTGTGAAACCCTTCAACGAAAAATCGTTTGCGCGCAGGGTGCGCGAGGCGGCGGAGATGCACTGGCGAAAGATCGCCTATCCATGGGAATTTCCCGTGGAGGGCGACCCACGGCTCAGGGTGCGCATATCTTCGCTGCTCAAAGAACTTGGTGTATCGCCCAGCAATAAGGGTTATAGTTATATGCGTGAGGGCATTATGATAGCCTGCTACGCGAAATCTGACATAGAAATGAAGAGCGATATATACGACCGCCTTGCCGCCGGAAGCAAGACGGAGCCGCATCTGGTGGAACGCGCCATTCGCCACGCTATAGAGGCGGGCGTGCCGCGCGCCAGCGTGGAGGTGTATAACGAATGCTTTTCTTATACGCTGGATTCCGAGAAGGGCAAGCCCACCAACCGCGAGTTTATAATGACTATAGCGGACAAGGTGCTCACCGAAATGAGCGTGGAAATGAGCGGCGGAGACACCGTTCAAAATAGAATGGATCTATACTGAATAGGGAAGGTATATTATGATAAACAGAATAAATACTGCAAAGAGCTATATAGAGAACAAGACGAACTTCAGACCGGAGATAGCGGTGGTGCTGGGTTCTGGGCTTAGTGACTATGCGAACTGCGTGGAGCAGAGCGTTGTTTTTGATTACGCGGAGATACCCGGTTTTCCGGTATCCACCGCGCCCGGCCACGCGGGCAAGCTAATATTTGGGCAAAGATTTGGCAAGAACGTGGCGCTTTTGTCCGGCAGGTTCCACTGCTACGAGGGCTACACAGCGGCGGAAACGGTGGTGCCATTGCGCACGCTCATAATGCTGGGCGTTAAAACGGTGCTTTTAACGAACGCGGCGGGCGGTATAAACACTGATTTTTCGGCGGGTGATCTCATGATCGTTACCGATCACATAAATTTCTCCACGCATAACGCGCTTACCGGGCCGAATATGGACGATCTGGGCGTGCGTTTTCCGGATATGTCCTTCGCGTACGCAAAGCGGCTCAACGGCATAATCGAGGAGGTGGCCGGCAAGGAGGGCATAGCGCTGAGGCAGGGCGTTTACGCCTATATGATAGGCCCCTCGTACGAAACACCCGCCGAGATACGGGCGCTTAGGACGCTGGGCGGCGATGCCGTGGGAATGTCTACCGTGCACGAGGCGGTGGCCTGTGCGCACGCGGGCGTGGAGGTGGCGGCGATCTCCTGCATAAGCAACCTTGCGGCGGGAGTGGCCAAGCACGCGCTCACCTGCGAAGAGGTGATAGAGGCGGGCAAGAAGGTGAGCGGCAAAATGACGCTGCTGGCGGACGGCTTCATAAAGAACGTGTGAAGCTGCTTTCGTTGATAAGCCAAAAAAAGTATGCTAAAATAGAACGATGATTCCGGCGCGGCCTTGCGCATGGGAAATTTTTTGAGAATTATTTGCCGTAGCCTTGCTGCGGTTCGTAAGAAAGGGCATATATGTTTTTGTCAAATATGATGTCAGGTGAATATTGGTTAATGGTACTGTACAGCTTGCCGGCTGTGCTGCTAGCATTATCTGTACATGAAGCGGCTCATGCTTTTTCAGCCTATAAATGTGGCGATCCTACTGCGCGAAACTTGGGGCGAATGACGCTTGACCCAACAAAACATTTGGATTTAGTGGGTACGATTTGTCTCATTCTGTTTAGGTTTGGATGGGCAAAACCGGTGCCCATAAATTCGCGTAATTTCAAGCACCCGCGCAGGGATGACATCATAGTTTCGCTTTCGGGCATAATAGCGAATTTTATACTTTCGTTTATAGTGGCGGCCATACTCTTCGCCTGCTTCGGGCTGGGCTTTTTCAATGATATATTCATACGTATAATGATCCCAATTATGTCGCTCAATATAACGCTGGGTATATTCAACATACTGCCCATACCGCCGCTGGACGGTTTTCAGCTAATAAGCAACACGGTGGCGCGCAAAAATTTCAAGGTGCTTTCCGTGCTGAACAGGTATGGTTTTATAATAATACTGGTGCTGCTTTTGACGGGCGTGATAGGGTATGTTCTAAGCTTTTTGATGAACTGTATAATAGTGGGCTATGACAGCTTTTTCAGCCTGTTTGCGCCAAATATGAAAGGTATATTGATTGGTGCATACAACTTCGCATACTCAGGTTTTTAAACTGGCGCAGTTTGAGGGGCCGCTGGATCTGCTGCTGCACCTCATTCACAAGGCCAAAATTGAATTGCAGGATATATTCGTTTCCGAAATAACGGAGCAGTATCTTGCGTATATGGAGGATATCGGCGAGCTGGATATGGACAGAGCCAGCGATTTTCTCAACATGGCGGCCACGCTGCTGTATATAAAATCCCGTTCGCTGCTGCCCGCACGGCCGGGCGAGGCGGAGGACGAAAATTGGGTGGACCCGGAAACGGAGCTCATAGAGCGGCTGCGAGCCTACAAGCTGTACAAGGAAGCCAGCCTGCGGCTAAAGGAGCTTGAGGCGGGCGCTCTTGGAAACTTCTACAAGCTGCCCGAGGAGCTTTTCGACGCGGAGCCGGAATACCTGATATTGGACGCGGATACGGCCGCGCTGCACAGCGCCTTCATGTCGCTTTTGAGCCGCAAAAAGGAGAGCGTGAACGAGGGCAACGAGCGCGTTGATATAAAGAAGGATTCATTCAGCGTGCGCAGGCAAAAGCGAAAGATATTGGATGTGCTCAAGGCGAGGGGCGGCATGTCCTTTTTTATGTTATTTGAGGAGGAGGCCAGCCGCATGGAGCTGGCGGTGACGTTCATAGCGCTGCTTGAGCTTTGGCACAACGGCTTTGTGAGCGTGCACCAGCGTTCCTCCTTCAACGATATAACGCTCAAATATGTGGAGCAGGAGGCCGTGGGTGGATAAAAAAGAGATTGCCGGAATAATAATGGCCTCGCTGTTCATAGCGGGCGAGGCGGTGGACACGGAAGCCTTTGCCGAGCTTACGGGCGAGGAGCACGGCCTCATAGAGGACATAATAAAAGAGCAGGCGGAGGAGCTGCAAAATAGCGGTTCGGGCATACTCATAAAGCGCATAGAGGGCAAGGTGCAGCTTTGCACCAACGAAAGCTACGCCGCGCACATACGCACCATGTTTGCGCCGCCCGTCAGCGAGGCGCTCACCAATTCCATGCTGGAAACGCTGAGCATAATAGCCTACCGCCAGCCCGTGACACGCTCGGAGATAAACGATATTCGGGGCGTCAGCTCCAATTACGCCGTTTCCGCGCTTATGGAACGTGCGCTCGTGCGTGAGGCGGGCAGGAAGGATGTGCTTGGCCGACCTGCGCTGCTCTGCACCACGGAGGAGTTTTTGCGCCACTTCGGCATAGCCTCGCTGGAAGAGCTGCCGCGCGTGGATTTTGAGGCGGAGCAGACCGAAATAGAAGATTTTGACGAGGAAGAGAGCGCCGTGGAAGGCGCATTGGAGGTATAGATGAGATTGCAAAAGTTTCTGGCCGGGGCGGGAATAGCTTCGCGCAGAAAGTGTGAGGAGTATATCGCTCAGGGCAGGGTGGAGGTGAACGGGCAGACCGTTCGCGAACCGGGTTTTTTGGTGGACCCCGCCACGGATAAAATAAAATATATGGGTCGTCCGGTAAAGCAGGAGAAAAAGAAGGTATATATAATGCTGAACAAACCTGCGGGCTGCGTTAGCACCTGCAAGGACGAGCGGGGCAGACCCACAGTGATGCGCTACGTGCAGGATGTGGATAAGCGGCTCTATCCGGTGGGCCGGCTGGATTTCACCACCGAGGGCCTGCTGCTTTTGACAAACGACGGGGAGTTGGCCAACCGCCTTACGCACCCGCGCCATTCCGTGGATAAAAAATATCTTGCCGTGATAGAATCTGACATCACGGAGGCGGAGATAGAGAAGCTCATGCGGGGCGTGGTGCTGGATGACGGGCAAAAGACGGCTCCGGCGGTATTTAAGGTGTTGAACAGCTCTGCGCAGCGCAGTGAGATACTCTGCGTGATACGCGAGGGCAAGAACCGACAGATACGCCGCATGTTTGACGCGGTGGGCAAAAACGTTCGCTATTTGAAGCGCGTGGGCGTGGGCGACCTGAAGCTGGGCAACCTCAAGAAGGGGCAGTACAGGCTCCTTACAAAAGAAGAGGTGGAGTATCTCAGTAAGCTGTAATAAGAGCATTTTAGTGAGCAGGGTGGATATGAAGCGGATGGAAGGTGTCACAAAAGCTAATAGTGCGGTGAAATTTAAAATAATACAAAAAGAAAAGTGGAAAAGAAAAGAGCATTTTGACTTTTTTTCTAAGGATAGCGGTTCATCGCTTTATGATATTACCACTTTTTTAGATGTTACCGCTTTTGTTAAATATGTTAAACAGAACAAGCTTTCATTTTATTATAGCTTGATTTGGGTCGCTACTGAGGTAATGAATAATATTGTTGATTTTCGCTATAAAATTCGTGGCAACGATATTGTTTTGTTCGATCGTTTAATACCGGCATTTACTGACTTGAAATCTGGTAGCGAGCTTTTTCATATAATTGCCGTAGATTTTTGTGGAGATATGGCAAAGTTTACTGAAGAAGCAAAAAGGATAAGTGAAGAATCGAAAGACTATTTTCCGGAATCGATGGAAGATTATGAAGAGGACGAATTGATTCAGTTTTCCTGCCTACCCTGGTTTTCGTTCACGAGCTTAAATTTGGAGAAAAGTAATGACCGTGATGATTCTGTTCCTAAAATAACATGGGGAAAATACGAACAGTTTGGTGAGAGCATGCGCCTGCCTTTTTCCATTCAGGTGAATCATAGATTGATAGATGGTGTTCACTTAGGAAATTTTATTAATTTGTTGCAAAACTATATTGATAATTTTGCAGGAATGCAAGGCTTGGGTGTGGAATACTATAAATTGGGGAAGGATTTCAAAAATCAGGTTCCCGAGCATAAGAGGACGGCGCGAAAGCGGTAAACCAAAGGGTTCACATATCAAGGTATGTGGTTTTTTTGCAGGTTTGGGCTGGTGCCTCATATGTTGACGGCTGTATTTGATAACAATTTCACATAATTCTAATTTTGGAGGTATACGAATGAGCAAACTGGAAGAGTTGAGACAAAAGAACGAAGCTGCTCTGCTGGCCGGCGGCCAGGAGAAGATCGACGCTCAACACAAAGCAGGCAAAAAAACTGCCCGTGAACGTATATCCTCATTGCTGGACAGCTCCAGCTTTGTGGAGACGGACAAGTTTTTGAGGCGAGCCTACGCCACGCCCGGCTTTGAGGCGGCGAGCGCGGTAGGAGAGGGCGTGGTATGCGGATACGGCACTATTGAAGGCCGTCCGGTATACATTTTCGCTCAGGACTACACTGTGCTTAGCGGTTCGCTTTCTGCGGCACACGCGGGCAAGATAGTGAAAACTATAGACATGGCCGTTAAAAACGGCGTACCCGTGATAGGCATACTGGATTCCGACGGCGCGAGGATTTCCGAGGGCGTGGCCGCCATAGACAGCTATGCGGGCATACTCAAAAAGCTGAACGATGTTTCGGGCGTGGTGCCCACACTGTCCATTGTGGCGGGCAACTGCATAGGCACGGCGGCATACATAGCCGCAACGACGGATTTTTGCTTCACAATAGCGGAAGAGTCGCTTTTGGCGCTGCACGGTCCGCAGATATACGCCTCCACTTTGGGAGACGACGTGAACATAAAGACGGCCTTCAACGCCGAGGCGCACAACGGCCTCACGGGCGTTTCGCAGTTCATGGCGGGAAGCGAGGACGAATGCTTCTCTCAAGTGAAAAAGCTGCTTACCTTCATGCCTCTCAATAACCTGGAGGAAGGCCCCTACCAGATGAACGAGGACGACCTCAACCGCCAGCTCCAGGGCGTGGGCGAGGGCTTCGAATATGACCCCAAGGCGCTCATAGCCGCCGTTTCGGATGGCTGCGACGTGCTGGAGTATCAGCAATATTATTCTCCCGGCATCGTTACTATGCTGGGCAGGCTGAACGGCAATACGGTGGGATTTGTGGCAAACGCGGCGGACGCTCAGATAGAGGGTCACGCGGCGCGCAAGGCCGCACGCTTCATTTCTTTGATGGATGCTTACAATATACCGATAATAACATTTACAAACTGCGCGGGAACGGCAGTTGAGGATCAAAAGCCCATGCTGATGTCCAACATCGCAAGGCTGATGGCTTCTTATGCTTCGGCCGGCGTGCCCATGCTGAACGTTGTTACGGGCAAGGCGATAGGCGACGGCTATGCAATGATGTGCCCCAAATCCTTGGGTGCGGACATCGTTTACGCCTGGCCGCAGGCTGAGATAACAGCGCTGCCCATAGAGACGGGCGCAATCATAACCTACGAGGATGAGATCGCCAAGGCGGCGGACGGCATAAAGGCCAAGCAGGAAATGATAAAGAAGTACGCGGACGAGTTTGCAAATCCGTGGCTGGCCGCGGAGCAGGGCGTGGTGGATGACATCATAGACCCGGCGCAGACGAGGCAGCTGCTTGTGGCGGCGCTGGAAATGTGCCTTTCAAAACGCGATTCCAAGCTGGCGAAAAAGCACAATGTGCTTCCGCTTTAAGGAAGAGGTGAGCGTATGGGTAATACGATGACGATAGCGCAAGACATGGATCTGGGCTGGATGACCACCGGCCTCGGTCTGCTGGTGGTTTTTGCCGCGCTTGCACTGATAATAGTAATAATATATTTGCTGTCCTACATACTGCGTGATAGGAAAAAGGACGCGCCTGCCAAGAAGGCGGCTCCTGTGGCGGCCGCTCCGCCCGTGCCCCAAGCGGCGCAAGCGGATGACAGCGAGCTGGTGGCCGTGCTCACCGCCGCCGTGGCCTATGCCATGACGGGCGACGCGGGCAACACCACCGGTCTGGTGGTGCGCTCTTACAGAAGAATAGATAATGAATCTGCCTGGGGGAAAGCCGGTAGAAACTCTCAAATATTTAATAAGTTTTAATCGGAGGAAGTATTTATGCGTAAATTTCAGATCAATGTAAATGGTAATTCTTATGTAGTGGAAGTTGAAGAACTGGCCGGCGGCGCTGCCGCTCCGGCACCTGCGGCTCCTGCGGCTCCGGTGGCTCCGGCGGCTCCGGCGCCCGCTCCGGCGGCTGCGCCCGCTCCTGCGGCTCCCGCAGCTCCCGTGGACGGCGTTACGGTAAATTCGCCCATGCCGGGGACTATACTCAGCGTTAACGTTTCGGCCGGACAGAGCGTAAAATCCGGTGATACGCTGATGATACTGGAAGCCATGAAAATGGAAAATGAGATACTCGCACCGCAGGACGGCGTTGTTAAGAGCGTGTCCGTTGCTCAGGGCGCGAGCGTTCAGACGGGCGACCTCCTTGTAGTGATCGGTTAAAGCCTTTCCCGTTAGGGATGGGGCCGATATTGCAATGACTACATAAAGGAGGTATTAAATTGAGTAATTTTGGTGATACACTTGCCAGATTCGTGCAGTCCACAGGCTTTATGAACGCTATGGACTGGCAGGGCTGGGTGATGATAGGCATCGCCTGCGTGCTGCTTTATCTGGCGATTGTGAAAAAATACGAACCGCTGCTGCTGCTGCCCATAGCATTCGGTATGCTGCTGGTCAATCTGCCGCTTTCAGGGGTATACCACACGGCGTACTTCGCGGGTGGGCATGTGGATTGGACTGCGTTGCAGGCCAACCCCGGCCTTTTGGACGTGTTGTATCTGGGTGTTAAGCTGGGCATTTATCCCTCGCTCATATTCCTGGGTGTGGGCGTTATGACGGACTTCGGGCCGCTCATTGCGAACCCCAAGAGCTTGCTTTTGGGCGCGGCCGCACAGCTTGGTATATTCTTCGCTTTCATACTGGCGCTGGTGATAGGCTTCAGCCCGAACGTAGCCGCTTCCATTGGTATAATAGGAGGTGCGGACGGACCAACGGCCATATACGTAACGTCCATGCTTGCGCCTGAATATTTGGGGCCGATAGCCATAGCGGCCTATACGTATATGTCGCTCGTGCCGGTTATACAGCCGCCCATAATGAAGGCATGTACAAACAAAAAGGAGCGCATGATAAAGATGGATCAGCTCCGCCACGTTTCCAAGAGGGAGAAGATAATATTCCCCATCGCGGTAACAATATTCGTGGCACTGGTTGTTCCCCCGGCCATACCCCTCGTAGGTATGCTTATGCTGGGTAACCTCATGCGTGAATCCATGGTGGTTGACCGCCTAGCAAAGACGGCGGAAAACGAGCTTATGAATATAGTTACTATATTCCTGGGCGTGTCCGTGGGCGCTACCACCAAGGGTACGGAGTTCCTAAAGCCCGAAACGCTGGGTATAATAGCTTTGGGCGTTATAGCCTTTGGCTTTGGTACCTTCGGTGGCGTTATGCTGGGCAAACTCATGTGCAAGCTCACAAAGGGCAAGGTGAACC
>CAYXFB010000071.1:0-13765 GCA_964464145.1 uncultured Christensenella sp. | reverse complement strand
CGCTATTCTTGCTTTAGTTTACTGCTCTACCCCAACATTTGACATAGAGCCAAAACATTTGCCACACTGCTATTTTTGAAGCACAAAAAAAGAGGCACAATTTTGCGCCTCTTTTGTGGTTTTGTCTATTAGTCGAGTATGCCGGTAACAACGCCGGAACCAACTGTTCTGCCGCCCTCGCGGATAGCGAAGCGCAGACCCTCTTCTATAGCGATGGGGGTTATCAGGTTGATCTCCATCTGTATGTTATCTCCGGGCATTACCATTTCGGTGCCGCCGGGCAGCTCTATAACGCCTGTAACGTCCGTTGTACGGAAGTAGAACTGGGGACGGTAGCCGTTGAAGAACGGAGTATGCCTTCCACCCTCTTCCTTGGTCAGAACGTAAACCTCACCGTTGAAGTGTGTGTGCGGATGTATGGAACCGGGCTTGGACAGAACCTGTCCGCGCTCTATCTCAGCTCTCTGTACGCCACGCAGCAACAGACCGATGTTGTCGCCAGCGATAGCCTGATCCAGCAGCTTACGGAACATCTCAACGCCCGTAACAACTATCTGCCTCTTCTCGTCTGTCAGGCCAACCAGCTCAACAGTCTCCTGCACCTTAACAGTACCGCGCTCAACCCTACCGGTTGCAACAGTACCACGGCCTGTGATGGAGAATACGTCCTCAACAGGCATAAGGAAGGGCTTATCAGACTCACGCTCGGGATCGGGGATGTAGCTGTCAACAGCGTCCATCAGCTCGAATATGCATTTGCAATCCGGATTGTCCTTAACGTCATCATTGTTCATAGCGGCTTCAAGAGCCTTCAGCGCGCTACCCTTAACTATCGGGATATCGTCGCCCGGGAAGTCATACTGGGACAGCAGCTCCCTAACTTCCATCTCAACCAGCTCAAGCAGTTCGGGATCGTCAACCTGATCCGTCTTGTTCATGAATACTATTATGTAGTTAACGCCAACCTGATTTGCCAGCAGTATATGCTCGCGAGTCTGGGGCATCGGGCCGTCAGCGGCGGATACAACCAGTATAGCACCGTCCATCTGGGCAGCGCCGGTTATCATGTTTTTAACATAGTCCGCGTGACCGGGGCAGTCTACGTGCGCGTAGTGACGCTTGTCTGTCTCATACTCTACGTGAGCCGTGTTTATTGTTATTCCGCGCTCTTTTTCTTCGGGCGCTTTATCGATTTCATCATACTTTGTGGCTTCCGCCTGACCATACTTTGCAAGTACGGAGGTTATAGCAGCCGTCAGTGTGGTCTTGCCATGGTCAACGTGACCAATTGTTCCGATGTTTACATGCGGTTTGTTTCTTTCAAATTTACCCTTCGCCATTTCTTTGTTTCTCCTCCTAAAGATTAAAACTTTTTTATACGTTTCCCGTAAGCTATTGTATATTCCAGCGGCAAACCGCTTAAATATCCTAAACACCTATTTTCCTATTTTAAGAGCTATACAAATATTTGTCAACAATAGATTCCAAAAAGCGTGGAAATTTGCTCGTATCGTTCAATATTTAAGCAAAAACAGCTCTCAAACTCTCAAAGAGCGCGGCTCCACCGTGGAGCCCGCGCCCTTTTTTTCTGCTTCGTTTTAAGCATGCGCCATCTTTTCTAGGCAGATCGCCTCATGCTCATCGCGCCCGTTTGCGGCAGCTTCAGCGAAACTCCCGCATAGCTTTGCACGCTTGCATCTCCCTCGGTCTCGCCTCCACCTTCTTCAGGCGGCGCCGGATCCTCTTCAGGCGGCGCTTCGGACGGCGGCGGATCGGGGTTGGTGGGCGGCGGCGGATCGGGGTTGGTGGACGGCGGATGCGTCTCTCCGCCACCGCCACCTCCTCCCGGGTTTTGCGTGCCCGGCGAAGTTTCTGTCGGATTTTCCACGTCACCCTGGTTGGAATCCTGATTTGCGTCGCCCGCTGCCTTGCTGGCCGCTGCGCGAACCTCCTCAAGCGTCATGCCCTCAGAATAAGGCACCTTATCGCCAACCTCAATCTTGCCCTTTATTTCGTTATACGTAGAGGTGGTCACCTCTATTTTTTCCTTGCCCTCAATCACATTGCCCGTATCTTTATCTATATACTTTTTATATACCTGATACTGCTTGTACGCGCGGCTGGGCTTCACGGAATCCACATCATATGAGCCCAAGCTGGAATTCACCACTATCTCGGGCGCGGGTGCCTTCTGCGCCTCGTCAGATATCAGCTCGCTGAAAAGCTCCACATCATAATCTCTCTCAACAGCGCCCCACATCTCCACAACAACCGTGTTGTCTGGCACGCTGCAATTTACTATCATATATATCGGAACGTCATAGGGATTTTCGAATACGAAATCCGGCCCGCCCGTGGATATTGTAGCGTCCAGCCCCGGCTTTACATAGTCGGACATTATTGTATGCGGCACGCGGTTCAGCACCTTCATCTCGGCCTTCAAAACCGCGTTGTACATAGTGGAGGAAACCTGGCATATGCCGCCGCCATACTGCGGCGTATAGTTTCCGTCCTCTATACCAAGCGCCACCCACCAGCCGTTTTCCTCGTTCCGGTCTCCGGCTATCTCATTCATGGAAAGCGATTCGCCCGGGTATATCACGCGCCCGTTCATTATATCGCTCATCTTCCAAATGTTGTATTTCTTTTCTGTGAGAGACTTACCGTAAGACGTAACTGCGGAAGCCAGCTTTTGCATGGGCGCGGCTTCATTGCCCGCGGCGGCCGCAACCTCTTCAACGGGTGCCTCGAAGGTGGCATACTGTCCGCTCTCCACCTGCTGCTTCACCGTGCTCACTATATCTTCCGTCTTTACGCGGTAGCCCTTTTGCGTATCCGTCTCCACTATTTTGCCGTTGGTGGTCTTGTTTTCCTTGCTGGAAGACGTCTCCACCTTATACTTTGAATTTACGGGGTCAATGTTCCATCCCTCGTCCTTGGCTATCTGATCTATTTCGGCCTTCAGCTTGGCCTCGTCCACAGTCAGCGCCAGCGGGAAATCCTGCTGCACGGGTGTTTCGGATGTCTGCTTATACTGCATGGCCTGCTCCAGCACGGGCACGGTGTCCACATTAGCACCCATTTCGGCAAGCCCGTAGCTGTATTCCTTTACGGCCGGCGCGGCAGATTCTGTGGGCGCGGGGGTGGCTTCACCCTCGGTTTCGCCCTCCGCCGCGGCAGCCGGCTCCTCCGTATTATCGCCGCTCGCCTGAGCGTTTGTATTCTCTGTCTTTACTGTGAAGCTTATTTTGTTGGCGTTCAGCATTCCGTCCACCACGGGAACCAATGCGGCGCGCGCCTGATCCATGCTCATGCCGGCAACGCTTACGCCGCCCACACTCACACCCTGATCGAAAACGCCTGCCGCTGCCGATGGCGTGGGCGACGCCTGCGCTTCCTTGGGCTCTCCCGCTTTGCCCAGCATACTCACGCTGAGCACAACAACCACAACGGCGGCCGCGGCGACTCCTATGAAAGTACCCAGCCGCTTATAGTTTATTCTGCGGCGGGTGTATCTGCCTCTTTTAATGGGGCGGTATTTCATCATCCCTGTCTCTCTCCCTCTCAATAACGAAACATCTCAACATTACTTAATAACAGCCGCGTCAGCCCAAAACACCGATCATTAAAGTTCTTACCGCCGCAGCCATAGTTGCTTTTTATCAGTATCTATGATAGACCATCGTTCGTACAATGTAAATATATCTTTAAATTGTTCAAACACTTTTTACATGTATTTCCGCGCGAAACACATACAATACACGGTCTTTTTCATAGAAAAGTCCGTCCTGCGCCGAACGAACTCTTCCGCTTTATATCAATTCCGATTTAAAACATCAGCCCTCCGTACCCGGTTCCGGATCGGGTGCCGGCGGATCCGGAGCCGGCGGGTCGGGTGCCGGCGGATCGGGTGCTGGTGCCGGCGGTTCGGGCTCCGGAACTGGCGCGGGCGCCCCCGTACCCACTCTCACTATGGAACCGAAGGGGCGGTAGGTCTCGGTGCTCCAGCCAGTTTCGCGCTTGACCTCGTTGCCGTCCGCGTCTCTCCATATTTTATCCACGCGGAAGGTCTTGCCTTCCCTGCCCCCGCTCTGCGTGACACGCTGACCGGCCGGAAGCGATTCATCCGGTATCTCCACGGCTCCGCCGCCGCCCGTGGTGGCTATGAGCTCTGATGTGAAGTCTCTCGTGAGGCCGTCCTCGTAGGGCGGGCCAATTATGGCCACTTTTAGCTTCTGATCGCTAACATTGC
The DNA here is from genome assembly GCA_964464145.1 of uncultured Christensenella sp. Taxonomy (GTDB): domain Bacteria; phylum Bacillota; class Clostridia; order Christensenellales; family Christensenellaceae; genus UBA5399. The sequence goes on along the minus strand of CAYXFB010000071.1, from coordinate 9,513 downwards.
AATCTACCACTATATATATAGGTATATCAAAGTTATTTGTTATTTTGAAATCGGGAGCTCCCGTGGAGATCGTGGCGTCCAATCCACCCGGTACATACTTCAGCGGCCACGAATGGTGCGAACGGTCTGCTATTTTCACCTCCGCGCGTATCACCGCGCCGTACAGCGTGGAGGACACTTGGCATATACCGCCGCCCGGCTCGTCCACATATTCGCCGTTCCTTATGCCCGGCGCGTCCTTCCAGCCGGTTTCGCTGGTTCTCGGGCCTGCCTCCTCGTTTATGGACCATGTTTCGCCCGGCTCTATTTTCACGCCGTTTATTATGCCGCTCATCTTCCATATATTATAGTTTCTGTTGCTGCTGTCTGTGAAATCGGTGGAGTAAACGCCGCGCGTGGTGTACATATCCTCTATGTTTGCCGCAGTTATAGCGGGCGGCACTTCCTTTGCGTCCGCAACCACGGGTGTCGTAAAATCTCCCGCTTCGGCCGCCGCGTATATATCGGCCGCCAGCTTGTCCGTATCCACCTGCAGGCCGTTCTTGCCGTCCACTACCTTCTTTTCGTAGCCTATAGTCATAGAGCTTTCGTCGTTATCGGGTATTATTTCTATCGTGGCGTTTACCGGCGCAACGTTCAGAGGCGTTGTGATCTCCTCCACCGCCGCCTTTATTTTTTCCTGATCGAAGGTGGTATCCACCGGCAGCTCAAAGCCCTGCGTTTCCGCCGTCATAATGGCCTGCTGCCGCGCCGAAAAGCCGCCCTGCCTGCCGTAGCTCACCGCCTGCTCCAGCACCGGCTCCACCTCTATGTGCGCGCCCAGCTGTTCGCCGTTCAGCGTGTAGCTTTTGCCGTCCACCGTAAACTGCACCTGTGTGCCGTTCACCTTCTGGCTGGACTCGTTCAAAAGCCATGCGTAAGCGTCGTCCTTCGTCATGCCGCCCAGCTCTATGCCAAGCGCCTTCACGCCGCCGTATATCTTGCCGTCGTCCACGTATGTGGCAATCATCTCGTCGCCCTTTTCATCCGCCGGAGCCGCCGCGAACATATTTGTGTATACAAAATATCCGCCCACGCCCAGCACCGCCACCGCGCCGCAAATTATGGCTATCATGGGACCCTTTTTCCTTTTGCCGTGGCGGGAAGCTCTATGAAGCGCCGCGCTTCCGTCCGCATATGCCTCCGGCTCTTCGTCGAAGGCGTCCATATTGGCGGAAGGTCCGTTCATGATCGTATCATCGTCATTTATCGGCGTAAAACCGCGTTCCCTTATCTCCTCGGGCGTTATCTTTCTCGTTTCACCCGTGTTGCCTATGTTTCTGGCCATGCTTTACCTCTCTCTTATACCGCTATATTATATCGGGCCTCCGCCCGCAACACTCAGCCGTTCAGCCCGTGATGTTCACATAAAACCTGCGCCTTCTCGGCCCGTCGAATTCACAAAAATATACGCCCTGCCACGTGCCTATAACAGGCTCGCCGTTCTCCACCGGTATACAGGCGAAAACACCTGTGAGCGTGGTTTTGAGATGTGCGGGCGAATTGCCCTCGCCGTGGCGAAAATCCACATCGGGCACGCTGGCCTCAAGCGCCGCCAAAAGGTCGGTCGCCACGTCCGGGTCGGCATTTTCGTTTATTGTTATGCCCGCCGTTGTGTGGGGCGAGTATACCGTGGCCAGCCCGTTTTTCACGCCGCTCTTGCTCACCGCCTCGCGCACCTGCTGCGTTATGCTTATGAGCGCGCATTTTTTGTATGTCTCTATCTCAAAAACCGCCATAAATGTTTTTATTCCCTTCCCATTTGGTAGGACAGCACGTATAGGCTGTCCGAAAGATGCACATTTTCCACCGCCACACCGCGCCTCACGGCAACGTCCACGGGAGCGAAGTTCCATATCGCCTTTATGCCGCAGCTCACCAGCAGATCGGCCGTCCTCTGCGCCGCCTCCTTGGGCGTGCAGATTATTGCTATGTCTATGCTGTTTTGGCTCATGTATACGTCCATATCCTTTATGGCAAGCACCTTGCGCCCGCCTATTTCCTCGCCTATCTTGGCTTCGTCATTGTCGAATATGTCCAGTATGTTGAAGCCCTCCAGCATGAAGCTCTGATACCCCACCAGCGCCTGGCCTATCCTGCCCGCGCCCACTATTATGACGTTGTAGCGCTTATCAAGACCCAGTATGTGCGCCATTTCCGCCTTGAGCTTGGAAACGCTGTAGCCATAGCCCTGCTGCCCGAAGCCGCCGAAGCAATTGAGATCACGGCGTATCTGCGAAGCGTTGAGCCGCATGTCTGAGCTCATCTGCGAGGATGACAGCTTGTCTATCCCCTTTGCCTCCACTTCTTCCAAATACCTGTAGTATCTCGGCAGCCGCCTTATTACAGCGGGCGATATCTTTTCATTCATTGAGCACCTCTTTTGCGTTCTATATTTTATACGGCGAACGCTGCCCTTTTGTTCCAGTATTGTTCACAATTGTTCTGTAAAAAATTTTAACAACTTTTCTGAGTAAACACAAGTGAAAATGACCTCACACATCAAAAAGATGCGCAACCTTATGCGGTGCGCATCTTCGATGATCATTTCTTACTGTACGTTTCTCACCAATAGTAGGGAGCAGCGTACGAGAACGCGTTCATTAACGCGAATGTCACGGCGCCTACGAACCAAAGTATGAATATAACGGCTATTATGGAGAATATAAGGCTCACCATACCCAGCACGAAGCCTGCCGTGGCCATGCCCTGCTCTCCCTCCGGCAGCCGCTTCTTAGCGCCCAGCCCCAGCACAATGGCAACAATGGCCAGCACTATGCCCACGAAGGGTATCACAAATCCCAGTATACCGCACACCAGCGAAGCCGTAGCGTTGTTTCGCGCACTGCGCAATTCGGCGCCCATATCTTCGCTATTCTGCGGACGCTGCTGCTGTTGAGGCGGTATATTGCCCTGCGGCGGTACGGGCGGCGTGGGCGTTTGCCCTACCGGCCTCGCGCCCTGCTGTGGCGGGGGCGGGGGCGCTTGTTCCATCGGCCGTGCGTCCTGCGGCGGCGGGGGCGGGGCAGCCTGCGCTTGAGGCGCCGCGTTCTCCTGCGGGGGAGCGCTCGGCGTGGGCGGCACTTCGCCCATCACACCCACAAACCCACACATGGGGCAAAAGCCCAGTGATTGATCATATTCATGACCGCATTTACTGCATTTCATGTCGATTCTCCTTTTAATTTACCCCGAAGTTGGGTTATTTTTCAATTATATATTACCACTCTTATGCGCATCAAACCTTAAGCAATTCTTAACATTACCTTAAAATCGTCTCACGCGTTCTTTTTTGTGAAATTGAGCAGCCCGCCCGCCAGCAGTATCTGCCTTAGGCGGGGCGACGCATCCAGCTTCACCTCAAACGAAACACCCTTAGTTATATCCAGCACCTTGAAGGTATCGCAGTCCGCCACGTTATGAAGCAGCGTTTCCATACGCAGCTCGTCGCCCTGCGCCACGCGGTCATAATCGGCAGCGTCGGCGAAGGTGAGCGGCAGTATACCGCTGTTTATTAAGTTGGCGGCGTGTATGCGCGCAAAGCTCTTGGCAATAACCGCCTTCACGCCAAGGTACAGCGGAGCCAGCGCGGCGTGCTCGCGCGATGAACCCTGTCCGTAATTTTCGCCCGCCACCAATATGGAAGCTCCGGCCTCCTTGGCGCGCGCCGGGAAGCTCTCATCCACAGGCGTGAGGCAATAGTCCGCCAGATAGGGTACGTTGGAGCGGTAGGGCAGCAGCTTTGCGTTGGATGGCATTATGTGATCGGTGGTTATATTGTCCTCCATTTTCAGCATTATCTTGGCCTCTATAACGTCCTTTAGCTCCTCGTTTATGGGGAAGGGCTTTATGTTCGGCCCGCGCACCACCTCCACCTCCGCCGCGCTTTGTGCGGGGGGAGCTATCATGTTGTCGTTAACTATAAATTCTTTGGGTGTCTCTATGTTCAGTATGGAAAGATCGGCAAGCTCCGTGGCATCGGAAAGATAGCCGTTTATGGCAGTCACAGCCGCCGTCTCCGGGCTTACCAGATATACGCTGGCGCTCTTCGTTCCGCTGCGTCCGAAGAAGTTGCGGTTGAAGGTGCGCACCGAAACAGCGTCCGTGGCGGGCGACTGACCCATGCCTATGCATGGGCCGCAGGCGCATTCCAGTATGCGCGCACCCGCGTCTATCATGTCGGCCAACGCGCCGTTTTTGGCCAGCATGTTCATCACCTGCTTGGAGCCGGGTGATATGGTGAGGCTCATGTTTGGCGCTATGGTCTTGCCCTTTAGTATGGCGGCAACGCGCATAAGATCGAGGTAAGAAGCGTTCGTGCAGCTTCCTATGCACACCTGATCCACCTTTATGCTGCCTATCTCGGCTATCGTGCTTACGTTGTCCGGGCTGTGCGGCATTGCTGCCATGGGCTTGAGCGTGGAAAGGTCTATAGTCACATGCTCGTGATATTCCGCGTCCGCGTCTGCCGAAAGCGGCGTATAGTCCGCCTCCCTGCCCTGCGCCGCAAGGAAAGCCTTCGTCACCTCGTCGCTCGGGAAAACCGAGGTGGTAGCGCCCAGCTCCGCGCCCATATTCGTTATGGTGGAGCGCTCGGGTACGGAAAGCGTCGCAACGCCCTCACCCGTGTATTCTATTATCCTGCCCACGCCGCCCTTTACGGACAGCACGCGCAGCACCTCAAGTATTATATCCTTGGCCGAAACGCCGGGCGAAAGCTTGCCTTTAAGCTCCACGTTCACAATTTTGGGGCAGCTCAGATAATACGCTCCGCCGCCCATCGCAACGGCCACGTCCAGCCCGCCCGCGCCTATCGCTATCATGCCTATACCGCCGCCCGTGGGCGTGTGGCTGTCTGAACCCAGCAACGTCGCGCCGGGTACGCCGAAGCGCTCCAGATTGACCTGATGGCATATCCCGTTGCCCGGGCGTGAGGCGTATATGCCGTGCTTTTTGGCCACGCTCATAATATAAGCGTGGTCGTCCGCGTTCTCAAAACCGCTTTGCAGCGTGTTGTGGTCTATATAGGCCACAGATCTCTTTGTTTTCACGCGGTCTATGCCCATCGCCTCAAATTGCAGGTAGGCCATCGTTCCGGTGGAATCCTGCGTGAGCGTATAGTCTATTTTTATGGATATCTCGCTCCCCGGCTTCATCTCCCCGCTAACGAGGTGGTTTTCCAATATTTTGTAAGCTAAGCTCTTTCCCATTTTTTCACGTCTCCCTTTCGCCTGTTTTCGTTCAACGCGGCACAATAATCTGTATAAAATACAAATACGCTTCCCGCCCCACGCTCAAACTTCATTTATTGCTATTTTACACAAAAAATCGCCATTGCGCAATTTTCTTTTGATAAAACCGCCACTTTTCGCTTTTATATGACCACTTGATATTATATAATAGTCAACATACACATAAAAGCGAGGTAACTAATGACCACATTTTGGGGAAAGCTCATAAAGGGCGACAAAATATTGAGATCCGAGACCTGCGAGGCGGGCGGCGAGCTGCCCGACGCTCTTCTATTCTGCATTGAACACTTTTCCCGCTCCTTCGATATAGAGGCACCCATGTGGCACTCTGCCCACACAAAGCAGATGGGTATATTCAAAAAGGCCACCTTCCGCCCGGACGATTTTATAGACCGTGTGGAATTTGACCGTTTCGAAATACAGATCATAGATAAGGACAAGTGAGCTTTTTTATTTGTTTCCCATAGCGCGCAGCTTTTTGGCGAAGGCACCGGCCAGCGGCACCTCGTACTGCTCGTACTGGTAGGCCTTTATTGTGGCTATTATGGTGAAAACCATTATGAGCACTGTTATAACAGCGCCTATAGCCGATACGGCCATAAGCCCCATAGCGCCGCCCACGGCACCCATCAAACCTATAGGATTTATAAGCGCGCCAAGTGTGGACATGGTTATAGCGAATGCTATTATTGCGAATATTATTGCGGCTATGGCGTTTATTATGTACAGCGCCAGCGCCTGCATAGAGTGGAATCTAACAAATTCACTGTCCTTTTCGGTAAGGAACATCACCAGCGGAAAAACCCACGCCACATAATTCACATAGGGTATCCAGCCCAATATTATAGTGATTATGTATACCAGCATGGCCCATACGTTTGCGTCCATTCCTGTGGAAGATTTGTGCGGTTCAATTTTCATTTTAAAAATGCCTCCCTTTTTATGCGCCCCATCCAGCCTTTTCTGTTTCCTTTATATCATAATAACACACTATTTCCAGCATATTAATAAAGTTTTAAGAAAAATAAACGGCAGTTCTTAAACATTGGCGGCTATATTGTCATAGCAGGGGAAGAAATATGCTATAATTCTTATATCATACGAGCGGAGGTATGCGAACGCATGACTATATTGGTGTGCGACGACGAGAAAGAGATAGTTGAGGCGATAGAGATATACCTTATGAACGAGGGCTACAGCGTTATAAAGGCCTATGACGGCGCGCAGGCGCTAGCCATATTGGAAGAGCATGAGGTACATCTTGTGATAATGGACATAATGATGCCGCAGATGGACGGCATAAGAGCAACGATGCGCCTCAGGGAGAGCGGCAACATACCCGTTATAATGCTTTCGGCCAAATCCGAGGACGGAGACAAAATACTGGGGCTCAATTCCGGGGCGGATGATTACATTACCAAACCCTTCAACCCGCTGGAGCTTGTGGCGAGGGTGAAATCCCAGCTTAGGCGATACACTACCCTCGGCAGCATGGAGAGCGTACAGGGCGTGTATGCCACGGGCGGTCTGGTGCTGGACGATATGAAAAAACAGGTCAGCGTGGACGGTGAGGGCGTGAAGCTTACGCCCATGGAATACAAGATACTGCGCTATCTCATGCAAAATATGGAGATAGTGCTGTCCACCACACAGATATATGAAAATGTGTGGGACGAGCGCGCGGTGGGCGCGGAAAACACAATAGCGGTGCACATCCGCCGCATAAGAGAGAAAATAGAGATAAACCCGAAGGAACCCAAATATTTGAAGGTGGTGTGGGGCATTGGCTACAAAATCGAAAAGATCAAGGTATAAAATCGGCTACAAGGTGCTGGCCTGCGTGCTGTGTTTGTTGGCGGCATGCTGTATGTCTGTGTTAGTGCCGCTTATGACAAGCATAAATATGGCCTCCGCTTCGCCCAACTTCGCTATGAGTACAGACAGTGAAATAGAATTGGAGCATTATTCCGGTGTTGTTCTAAATGCCTACCGTTCGGTTACGGATGCAGAAATAAAAACAACGGTCGATGATAGGGTAGACACCTTAAAACAAAATCGTGATAAAGAGCTGCAAGCGATACAAAATATAGGCGGAGAGGATATTGCTAGTGCCGTTGCGGATGAAACAACGGGTACGGACAGCTCTTTGCTAGAAGAGATAGTGATGAGCGCCACTGAATCTGTGGCGGATGAATTTGGCGCAGAAGTCAAAGCGGCGGAAGATACACAATACTCACAGAACACAGATGCAATAGCGGAATATAAAAAGAAGCGTATAGACGAGATAAACAAAAGCTATTCCGAAAAGATAGCCAATTTGGAAGAGCAGGTAATTGAAAACTATAAGCGTACGCAAGCGGATACAAAGCGGCATCTTGAAACGTTAAAGGGTATGTATTATGTAATATATGATTTGGATGATTTAAATACGCCCATAGGAAGCAACCTACAAGGCGATCTGCTGCAAACCATAGTGGATCAAAAGGCGCGCGCGATCTATGCGGTAAACGATGCTGATTTGACTACAAATGTCGCAAGTGTTTTGGGCGAAGATTTTACAGTGGATGATTTTAAGGATTTTGCACAATCATATGCGACAAGCGCTCAATATTATTCCAACAACGCATCGGAAAATGGGGGCTATGTCATTGCTGTGGCGTTTTCGCCCGAACTGTATCAGGTACGTGATGCGGATTATTATTCAAGTTACAAAATGTTTGGAAATTATGTAATATGGCTAATGGTATGCATTGCCGTATTCATAACGAGTTTCGTGTGGCTTATGTACACCGCGGGCAAAAACCCGCATGACGACAGCATAAAAATAGGGCGCGCAGATATAGTGTTTTTGGATATAGGATTTGTGCTGCTTGTGATTGCTCTTGTGTTCTGTATTTCTATGTATATGTCTATAGGTTTAAGCAACGCAATTATAGAAAACGGAACTTTTACAATAGACCCGCTGGGCGGGTTTGGGCTGTTCGGTTTCGTAATAGGCGGTGTGTGCACGTTGCTGCTGTGGGCATGCTCTTTATCCCGTCGCATAAAAAACGGCACGGCAGCAGAGTTTACTTTTGTACACAGTATATTTGGCGGAATAAAATCTGTATACGATAAATCTACACTCACCGCAAAAGATATTATTGCCTACATTGCGTATTTGGTGGCGGGGATAATTATATTCTCCATGCTGGCCTTTGGCGGTTTCCTAGGTGTTTTCGCGGGTATAGTCTTTCTCATAATACACATTGTGTGTACACTGGTGTTCCTAATAATGCGCGGCGCGGGCGTACGGAAGATAGAACGCGGCGTAACAGAAATAAAGAACGGCAACACGGAATATGTGATCACCCCCACGGGCAACAAGAATCTTGATAAAATAGTGTCCGGCATAAACAATATAACGGAGGGGCTCTCGGCGGCGGTCCAACGCGAGGTGAAGGCGGAGCGCATGAGAACGGAGCTCATAACCAATATTTCGCACGATCTCAAAACGCCGCTCACCTCCATTTTGACATACGTTGATCTGCTGAAAAAGGAGCCCGGGCTTACAGACGAAGCGCAAAAATACCTTGAGGTGCTGGACGTGAAGAGCCACCGCCTAAAGGCGCTCACGGACGATCTTTTCGAGGCGGCCAAGGCGCAGAGCGGAGATATAAACGTGGAGCTTACGCGCATAGAGCTGGTTCAGTTCATGGCGCAGGCGCTGGGGGAGCTTTCAGACCGCATAGACCAGAGCGGGCTTATATTCGTTACCGAGCTGCCTCCCGAGGAAAAGATATACGTAATGGCGGACGGCAAGCTGCTCTTCCGCGTGGTGGGCAATATTGTGGATAACGCCATAAAATATTCCATACCCGGCTCGCGCGTTTATTTCAACATAGCGCTGGGCGGCAGCAAGGTGTGCATGACCTTCAAAAACATATCCAAAGACGAGCTCAATATAACGGAGGACGAGCTGATGGAGCGCTTCGTGCGTGGCGATTCCTCCCGAAACACGGAGGGCTCCGGCCTAGGTCTGGCCATAGCCAAAAACTTCATGCAGCTCATGAACGGCGAATTTGTGATAGAGATAGACGGCGATCTCTTTAAGGCCAAGCTGAATATGGACGTGGTCGTCTAAAAAAACAACGTGCTAAAAAAGGCCAGACCCGCGTGGGTCTGGCCTTTCAGACTGTCGAAAAAGTCAACCAAAAGGTTGGCTTTTTTGTTAGAATAGATA
>CAYXFB010000070.1:0-13890 GCA_964464145.1 uncultured Christensenella sp. | reverse complement strand
TTATTTTCAATCGTCAATTTAAAATCTATGGTTGATTTCTCAACACAATTGGCGAATATGTTGATTTAGGAGGTATTTTTTTGAATCCGAAGGGTACGAACAGAAGCGTGCGCAAAACAAAAATGAAGCTGCGCGACGGACTAACAATACTTATGAAGGAGAAGCCGCTCAAGAGCATAACGGTGCGTGAGCTAGCCGACCTTGTGGATATAAACCGTGGCACCTTCTATCTATATTATAAAGATATATACGATATGATAGAGCAGATAGAAACGGAAATGTTTGAAGAGTTCAACGATATTGTAAAGCTGCGCATATCCAACTCGGGCGGTGAATCGCCCGATCCCATACTCAGCGACGTTTTTACATTTCTGGCCGACAACGCAGATCTATGCATAGCGCTTTTAGGTTCCAACGGCGACCTTACCTTCGTAAGAAAGCTAAAAGAGCTGGTTCGAGATCGCTGCCTGTATTTTTGGACGGAGATATACAACGCCAAGAGCACAAAATATTTCGATTATTTCTATGCCTTCTTCATATCAGGCTGCATAGGTATGTTTGAGGAATGGCTAAAGCACGGCATGAAGGAAACGCCGGAGGAAATGGCCTCCATAACAGACCTTATGATAATGAACGGCGTAAAGGCGCTGCTTTTCTCGCCCGCATGACACCAAACACAAAAAGAGAGCAGCACAAGCCGCTCTCTTTTTGTATGTAACGTTCGTTATTTTTTACAACCTGTTCAATTGACCATATTATCCACAGAAATCCCGCATAAACGGCACTGCTCAACCAGCTTTTCCAGCAGTATGCGGCAGTTTTGCAATACCTCTCCATACACGCCGCTGCCCGCGCTGCTTCCGCCCGCGCGCTCGCCCTCGGCCAAAAGTATCGCGTAAAAATCCTTCACCGTATCATATATAAGCGAATAATCCCTTGGCAAGATGTCGGGGCTGCTTTTGAACAGCTCTCCCGCCACGCCCTGCAATTGAGAAATATCGCCCCGCTGAGCTCTCAGCATATAATTTATTGACAGCACTATTATCGCCCTGTCCTCCGCAGTCATTCCCCTGCCCGCCAAACTTGTATCCACGATTTGCTTCTCCCGGGTTTTTTAAATATTATACCACATCGCTCTCTCGATGGATTTCTTCGTTAAGAAATATTTCACAATGTCTTGCTTTTATTTTAATTATCATCTGATAATCTCTATTAAAAAAGACACGAAAGGTATTTAAATCAATGGATAGTGTATTGTATGAACTACAATTTTCCCTTCCCCTGCTTCTTGCGGCTGCCGCATATCAACTATGCTCACAATTCTACACCGCTAAAAAAGGAATAAAAACACCGCCGCTTCATATACTGGGCGTATATCTATTCTGCCTGCTGGTGGGCGTGATACTCTCCATCACGGGTTCGGCCAGCCTTGTGGACATATATATTCTTGGCGGGGAGATACAATTTCAGTACGTAAACATTGTGCCATTTAAAGACTTTGACGCGTTTGGATTCGTAGCCAACGCCATAATGCTGGTGCCCTTCGGCTTCTTGCTTCCGCTTGTTTTTTCGCAATACCGCAGCTTTGCCAAAACACTGCTCGCCGGATTTCTCTTTTCGCTGACAATAGAGCTGAGCCAGCTTTTCACCCTCCGTACAACAGACATAAACGATCTCATTATGAACACGCTGGGCGCGGCGGCAGGTTTCGCTATATTCGCGCTCGCAAACCGCGCGCTGCCCAGGACAACAGAGAAATTCGTGCTGCCCGCCGGCGCTTCAAAGCACGAAGCTCTCATTTATATGGTGATACTTTTCGCGGCAAACTTTCTGCTGTACCCAATATTATTGTATGTATATTATGGCTACACTCTTTCCTGACGCTCACACGCCTATATCGTTCCCCATAACGTTTCCATATATAACCGCTCCACGGCCGTATCTGTCCCGAACATTGTCCACCGCCCGCTCCAGCCTCTCCCGCCTAAGGTCTATCTCGCCGCCGCCGAAAAAGCATAGCTGGTTGGCGGGGCTGGCTTCATCCTCCAGCCGCTGGCCGGTCACCGTTATCATGCGTATGGGCGCGCCGATCCGCCAGCAATCCTCTATTATCTCCATGGCCGCCCTAGAGATATCCGCCTCCAGATTGCTTGGGCAAAGCAGCTTGCGCTGCCGCGTTATAACCTTGAGGCCGGCATCCTTTATATTCACCTGCACGGCGGCGCACTTCATACCGTTTCGTCTTATGCGCGCGGCCACTCTATCCGAAAGCGCAGTAACAGCCGTTACTATATCCTCGCGCGTCGTTATGTCTCGCCTGAATGTGTAGCCGTGGCCTATAGATTTCGGCCTCTCCCGCTCACCTATAAAGGCGACACGGCTCTCGTCCTCCCCGTTTGCGTATATACTCAGCGCCTCGCCCAGCTTCCCAAGCTTGGCGGTAAGCATGCGCCTGCTGGCCTTGGCCAGCTCACCTATAGTATTTATGCGTATTGCAAGCAGCGCCTTTGCGGTCGACCTCCCCACCATCAAGAGATCGGCAACGGGCAGCGGCCAAACGACATCCTTATAGTTCTCTTTAGTAACAACCGTTACTGCATTGGGCTTTTTCATGTCACTGGCCAGCTTGGCGAATATTTTGTTGAAGGAAACGCCCACGGAAACCGTAACGCCCGTTTCTCGAGCAACGCGCTCTCTTATTTCGTTTGCTAGCCTCAGCGCGTCACCGCCGAACAAATGCAGGCTGCCCGTCACATCAAGAAAGCTCTCATCTATTCCGAAGCGCTCCACCCTGGCCGTGTATTGCTCGTATATGGCGTTTATGCGCTCACAATATTCGCGGTAAGCGCCGTGGCGGGGCGGCACCAGCGTAAGGCTGGGGCATTTGCGCTTTGCCTGCCAGATTGTCTCCGCAGTTTTTACGCCATAGGCCTTGGCAAGCTCGTTTTTGGCCAATATTATACCGTGCCTGCTCTGCGGATCGCCGCACACCGCCATGGGCACACGCCTGAGCTCGGGCGTAAAACACTCCTCCACACTGGCGAAAAAAGCGTTGCAGTCTATATGATATATTATGCGCTCACCCATTAAAAAGTCACCTTCTTTGCAGTATTGTCTCCCATATCGTCCTCGTTTACATTATAACCCTCTCATTCGCGACTGTAAATATAATATTTCTCTCTAAAAGAGATTTTGATTGTATATCATAGATTTGTGTACTATAATATATATAAATATATTGAGAGGATAAATTTTTATGACGCTTTCACAGATACTTTTCAAGCTCCGCAAGGACAACGGCTACACACAACCTCAGGTGGCCGCCTTCCTTTGCGAGCATGGTATAAACATAACCTACAAGGCCATAAGCAAATGGGAAAACAGCGACACCACGCCGGACGCAAAGCAGTTTTTGGTGCTGTGCGAGCTGTACGGCATACGCGATGTGCTGGCGCTCTTTTCCGGCCTTTCTCCGCAAGACCCGCTAGCCGCGTTGAACGCGGAGGGTCGCGCGCGCGTGGAGGAATATATAGAGCTGCTCTCCACGGACGAGCGCTTTACCCATCCGCACATACGAAAAGCAGCACCAAAACGTGGCATCCCGCTTTACGACCTGCCCGTTTCGGCGGGCACGGGTTCATTTTTGGATGGCGACAGCTACGAACTTTTGGAGCCGGACAGCACGGTACCCACCGAGACCACCTTCGCGGTGCGCATATTCGGAGACAGCATGTCGCCCCGCTTTGTGGACGGGCAAATAATATACGTAAAGCAGCAGCCCACGCTGGAGGATGGTGAAACGGGCATTTTTATGCTGAACGGCAGCGCGTATTGCAAACGGCTCCTGGGCGGAAGGCTTATCTCCATAAACCCAAAATACGCGCCCATAACAATAGGTAACTTTGACGATTTCAGGATATATGGAAAAGTGCTGGCATGAGCACCAGCACTTTTTTTATTCACCCTTAGGCATCGGATTTTCCTCTTTGAATTTGTGCCGCAATTTTTTATATTCTATTATGGGCGAATCGCCCGAGAAAAGCTTTTCGTGCATATATAGCTCCGTGCGCTTGGGAATCTGCGTTATTACCACCCGCTTGTCCTGCGCCAGCACCTTTTTGCTGAGCAGCTTGCCCGACCAGTTCATTATTTCGCGCAGCACGGGTATTTTCACCATATTCTGATAATAGCGAATATACACGACAGAATTTTCCTCATCCACGGGAACAAATGCGGCAAACACGCGCATTTTTGACGATATAATGTTTTGCCATATATTCGGAAACCTGAATTGCAGCGAAAACCAATCCTCGTAATCCGTTATTTCGGAGGGCTTTTTGCCTATTGTATGGCCGTCGTCCTTCACGTTGTACACGTAAAATGTCATCGTTTTTCCGTCATACACCACCTTAGGGCCGTTCACCACAGTTTTATTGCCGCGCCCTATTGTGTTGTAGTGCACAAAGGGAACGTGCGCCGCGTCCAGCTGGTTCTCTATGCAGCGGCTGTAATGCACCGGCCAGGGATCCCTTATCTGCGAATAGCTCATATCATCCAGCTCGTCGAAAAAGTGTATGGGGGGAAGCTCTTCCCTCTCCTCGCCATACCAAATCCATATGAAGCCGTGCCCCTCACTCACCTTGTAGCTCTTCACCTTAAAGCTCGCTGGCACAGGCGCGGCCACGCCGTTGGCGGGTATCTTGACCGCCTTTCCGCTACCGTCATACTCTATAGCGTGGAAGGGGCAGGCCACGGTGTCCCCGCAATGCTTGCCAATGGAAAGCGAAGCGCCCCTGTGGCAGCATATATCGCTTATGCAGTTTACCTTGCCCGCGCTGTCGCGAAAGAATATCATCTTCTCACCAAGGCGCATGGCGCCCGTAATTTTGCCACTCTTTACCTCATTGCTTGGTATCACCGCATACCACTGGTTGTAAATCATATTTTCACCTCGCAAATGGATTTCTCTTGTTTTATATAGAAAATTTATACCCCACCAAGGCTTTTTTCAAACGAAAAACGCGCCCCCTCTGCTTGGGCAGCGCGCTTTTATGGCTAGATTTTATCGTGTGTCAGCACACGCTTTCGTATAGCTTCTTATATTCCGAGGCGGATTTTTTGAAGCTGTTGTCCTGCGAAAATGCGTTTTTGATAAGCTTTCGCATGGAGTCCTTATTTTTGTATACGCTGGCCGCCATCCTTATTACGTTCAGCATATCATGTGCGTTGTAATTCGCGAAGGAAAAACCCGTTCCCTCGCCCGAATACTCGTTGAACGGCTCCACGGTGTCCATCAGCCCGCCCGTTTCGCGAACTATGGGCAGCGCGCCATAGGCCTGCGCCACCATCTGCGATATACCGCAGGGCTCAAACAGCGAGGGCATAAGGAAAAAGTCGCTCCCCGCGTATATGCGGTGCGCCAGCGGGTCACTATAGCCTATGTATATGCCCGCCTTGCCCGGATAGCGCGCGGCGATATAGTTGAAATAATCCTCATACTGCTTGTCTCCGCTTCCCAGCGCCACGAAGGCTATGTTTTCGTGCAGCATCTCCTCCAGTACGGCGCGCACAAGATCGAGCCCCTTTTGCTCTGTCATGCGCGTAACCATGCCGATTATGGGCGTATCCTGCTCCACCGTGAGATTCATTTCGTCCATGAGCGCCAGCTTGTTTTTGAACTTGCCCGAAAGGCTGTCCACACTGTAGTTGAATTCTATATCCTTATCCTTCAGCGGATTGAATTCGTCCATATCTATGCCGTTCAGTATGCCCACGACATCGTCCTGCCGCATACGCAGCACGCCCTCCATACCTCGCCCGTAGAAGGGATTGAGTATCTCCTTGGCGTAGGTGGGGCTCACCGTGGTTATTTTATCGGCAAAGACCAGCGCGGATTTCATCATGTTGGCGCTACCATAGGCCTCTATGTATTCGGCAACATAATACTCCGGGCCAACGCCCAGCATATCAGCCACCTGCGCGTACGATATCTGCCCCTGATACTGCAGATTGTGGATGGTGAAAACCGTTTTTATGCCGCCCTGCTCCCTGCCCTGATATTGCAGCTTTATGAGCATGGGTATCATGGCGGTGTGCCAGTCGTTCGCGTGTATAACGTCCGGCTTGAAATCTATATAGGGCAGCGCTTCCAGCACGGCTCGGCAAAAATACATATACTGCTCCGCCTCCGCGTCCCCGCCCTTGTAGACCGGCCCGCCGAAATAGAATTCGTTGTCTATAAAATAATACGAAACGCCTTCCACCTCTATTTTTTCTATACCTATATACTGGTTGCGCCATCCCATTTTAATGTACATGGAAGCCACCAGCTCCAGCTGATCCTGATATTTTTGCTTTACCGCGCTGTGCTTGGGCATCATCACGGCAATGTCCATTCCCTGCTTTTTAAGCTCTTTGGGCAGTGCGCCCACCACGTCCGCAAGCCCGCCCGTTTTAACAAATGGCATGGCTTCCGCCGCCACAATCAAAACCTTGGGTTCGCTCATACTATCGCCCCCTTACGTATAATTACCGGAAATACCCGGTCTCCTATAAGTTTTCTTCCCTGCCGTATATTGACCGATTTATCCAAAATAACATATTCGAGATTGGAGTTGTTGTATATTTCGCTGTTCTGCATTACTATGCTGTTTTTAACCTTTGCGCCCTTACCCACATACGCTCCGCGGAAGAGCACGCTGTTTTCCACCTCGCCCTCAATTATGCAGCCGTTTGCCACCAGAGAATTTTTTACGTTGGCCGTTTTGGCGTACTTTGCCGGCACCTCGTCCTTTATCTTCGTGTATATCTGGTTATTGTAGAATAGATCCTTTTGCACGTCCATGCTCAAAAAATCCATATTCATTTTGAAATAGGAGGCCACCGAATGAAGCCTGCCCACGTAACCCTCGTGCTCGTAACCCATTATTTTGATGCGGTTGAGATTGTTCATCAACAGATCGGATACGAAATTGTATTTTCCGCGCGAAGAGCAATCCTCCACCAGAAACTCTAAGAGCTCCTTGCGTATTATGTATGTATCCATACCAACCAGCTTTGAATCTGTGAGCGGCGAATTTATTTCAAGGTCTATTAGCCTGCCCTCTTCATTGAGGTGCAGCCGTACATCGTTGAAGCGCTCGCCCTTAAAACGATCTACCTCCTCGCGGTTGTACAGCATTGTTATATCCGCGCCCGTGTCTATGTGGTATTTTAAAACATCGTCGTAAACCCGGCTGTACACCGTATATGAGCCGGAAAAAATGCAGTATTGCTGCTTTGTGCGGCGAACGTAGCCCATTACTCCCTTGAGCGCGTCCACCACGCCGCGGTATGTGCCCAGATTTTCGCTGCTGGAAAAGGGCGGCAGTATGAACAGACCGTCGTTTTTACGCGAAAGATCCCATTCCTTGCCCGAGCCCAGATGATCCATAAGCGAATGGTAACTCCGCTGCGCCACCACGCCCACGTTACGTATACCCGTGTTCACCATGTTGGACAGCACAAAATCTATCGCGCGGTACCTTCCCCCCACCGGCAGCGCACCCACCGTGCGCAGATACACCAGTTCCCTGAGGTTTATATTCTGTTCTCCCGCATATATAAGGCCAAACGCATCTCTGATCATTTGTGCTCGCCCCCTTCCGTTTTTCTCACTATTCTGTTGGCGCCTATGGCCTCGCCCGAAGCCACCGTCGCGCCGTCCCTTATTGTCACATGCGCGCCCACAACGGATATATCGCCTCCGCCGCCCACGGCGCACCCCTCGCCAATCTTCACATCCTCGTCCACTATGCTCATTATCACCTTGCTGTCCTTGCCCACAACGGTGCTCTGCATTATTATGCTGTCACGCACCACAGCGCCCTCCGAAACGGTCACCCCGGCTGATAGCACGCTGTTTTCCACGGTGCCGTAAATGTAGCAGCCCTCCGAAACGAGGCTGTTTTTCACCTTGGCGTTCTCATCCACAAAGTGCGGCGGCATGTTCGGGTTACGAGAGAATATACGCCAAGCCTCGTCATACAGATCGAGCGCAGGCTGATCCTGCAATAGCTCCATATTGGATTCCCACAACGAGAAAATGGTGCCCACATCCTTCCAGTAGCCCTCGAAGGGATAGGCGAAGAGCCGCTCTCCCGCGGCCAGCATCTTGGGGATTATATTTTTTCCGAAATCGTTGGAGGATTTTTCGTCCTTGGAGTCCTCAACAAGATATTCTCTTATCTTCTTCCAGGAAAAAACATATACGCCCATTGAAGCCATATCGTTCTTGGGTTTCTTGGGCTTTTCCTCGAAGTCTATTATGCGAAGGTCGTCCGCCGTGTTCATTATGCCAAAGCGCGAGGCCTCCTCAAGAGGTACGCGAATAACGGCTATCGTTGCATCCGCCTCCGTTTTTTCGTGCGCCTGCACCATGGCGCTGTAATCCATTTTATAAATATGATCGCCGGACAGCACCAGCAGATATTCGGGGTCGTAGCGCTCGATAAAATAGAAATTTTGGTATATGGCGTTTGCCGTTCCACTATACCACTCCCCGCGCTCACCCTTCACGTATGGCGGGAGCACAAAGGCGCCGCCCGTCATCCCGTCCAGATCCCACGGAGCGCCCGTGCCTATATAGGCGTTGAGCTCCAACGGCTCATACTGCGTGAGCACGCCCACGGTATCTATGCCCGAATGGGTGCAGTTTGACAGAGGAAAATCTATTATCCTGTACTTTCCGCCGTACGGTACCGCAGGCTTAGCCCTCTGCTTTGTAAGCACGCCCAGCCTGCTGCCCTGCCCTCCGGCAAGCAGCATAGCCACACATTTCTTCTTGTTTATCATACTTCTCACTCCCCCTGTTTCCCGGCGTCGTATGGTATAAATTCGTAATAGAGCACGGCAAGCGGCGGCATTTTTATATGTGCGCCGTGGTTCATGCCGTTCACCTCCATGGGCTCCGCGTAAACGGTGCGCGCCGCGCTGACCCCAGAGCCGCCAAAGTTTGCGTTGTCGCTGTTTAGTATCAGCTTCAGCGTGCCCGGCCCGGGCAGTGCCACCACGTAATCCTCCCTCACTATGGCAGTGAAGTTTGTGATGCACACCACGCGGCTCGCCTCGCAGTTGCGCATGAAGGCGTAGCTACTAAAGCCGCTGTCGTTCGCGTTCAACCAGGTAAAGCCCTCCCAGCCGTCCTCTATTCCATACAATGCGGTATATTTTTTATAAATAGCGTTAAGTTTTTTTACAAATCGCTGCATTCCGCCGTGGGAATCGTATTCCAGCAAAAACCAGTCCAGCTGCTTTGCGAAATCCCACTCTATGAACTGCCCAAACTCGTCGCCCATGAACATGAGCTTCTTACCGGGATGCGCGTACATAAAACCGAACAGCGTACGCAGCGAGGCAAATTTTTGCCAGTAGTCGCCGTACATCTTATTTACCATGCTCAGCTTTCCGTGCACCACCTCATCGTGCGAATATGCCAGTATGTAGTTTTCGGAAAAAGCGTAATACATGGAGAATGTCATTTTGTTGTGCTCGAACTGACGGAAATAGTGATCCATGCTCATATATTTGAGCGTGTCATGCATAAAGCCCATGTTCCATTTGAATGTGAAACCCAGCCCGCCGCTTGAAGGCGGTTTGGTCATCATTGGATAGCTGGTGGATTCCTCGGCGATCATCATGGTGCCCGCGTATTTGGTAAGCACCACGCTGTTCACCTTGCGCAAAAATTCCACCGCGCCAATGTCTATATTTCCGCCCTCTTCGTTTGCCACGAAGAAGCCGTCTCGCGCGTAATCCAGATATAGCATGGAGGTCACCGCGTCCACACGCAGGCCGTCCACATGGTATTTTTCCATGTAAAACACCGCGTTTGACACCAAAAAGCTCTGCACCTCCGGGCGCTTATAGTTGAAAATATATGTGCCCCACTGCGGATGCTCCCGCTGCACCGGATTTTCGTGCTCAAAAAGCCAGGTGCCGTCAAAGCGGGCGAGGCCGTGCTCGTCCCGCGGGAAATGCGCGGGCACCCAGTCAAGTATCACGCCGATGCCCTTAGAGTGCAGCTTGTCCACGAAATACATGAAATCCTGCGGCGTTCCGTAGCGCGAGGAAACGGAGTAAAAACCCGTCACCTGATAGCCCCACGAAGCGTCCAGCGGATGCTCTGTCACGGGCAGCAGCTCAACGTGCGTAAAGCCCATCTGCTCCACATATTCGGCCAGCTCGTCCGCCACCTCGCGGTAGCTCGCGAACTCGTAGCCCTCCTTTGTGCGCCATGAGCCTATATGAACCTCGTATATGGAAACCGGGCTACGCTGCACGTCCTTCCACCTGCGCTTTTCCATGTATGCGCCGTCGTGCCATTCGTAACCGTCTATGTTCCACACCTTGGAGGCGTTTTTCGGCCGCGTCTCGGTGTGGAAAGCGAAGGGGTCGGCCTTCAACACCTGACTGCCGTCATAGCCATGCACGGCGTATTTATAGTTGTCGCCATCCGTAAGCCCGCCAACAAAGCCCACCCACACACCGTTTTCGTAGAAGGAAAGCGCATTTTTGCCCACTTCCCAATTGTTGAAATCGCCCACCACGCTTATGGCGCGCGCATTGGGCGCCCACACACAAAAGCGGTGCATACTTAGCTCGGGAATATAGTGGCAGCCGAAGAGTTCGTATGCCATTTGGGCTTCGCCGGTATTATACAGGTATATATCGCCATCCTGCATATACTTTTTGGTATTTACCATCGCTTATCCCCCCGATCCGCCATCGCTTTGCGCGATAACCGCCGCGTGCTCAAACGCTATACACGTAGTCTGCGTTTCTTGCCGCCGCCTGGTTCAGCTCCTTGGCCTTTTCCTCGTAGCCCTCGCGGCCCATCAGCGCAAATGTGGCGATCTTGCCCGCCTCCACGCCCGGCTGATCGAAAGCGTCTATTAGCAAAAGCTCTCCCGCCGCAGCCGTTGCCATCTCAAGGAAGAAGAATAGCTGGCCTATGGCGAAAGCGTCCATCTTGTCTATGGTTATGCGCATGTTCATCTTGCCCGCCTGCGTAACGGCATATTCCGTGGCGCGCATCTCCGCCGCTATGAGCTTGTTCAGCGTCTGTCCGGAAAGATATGCCGCGTCCTGCACGTCTATGGGCGGCGTGGGTATGGTCACGGTGGTGTTGAACTCCGCAACATCTATGAAGGTCACCACCTTGTCAAACGGGCCCTCCGTGTATAGCTGTATCTGCGAATGCTGATCCGTTACGCCCAGCGCGCGCACTGGCGTTTGCCCGCAATTTACCACGCTGCCGTCATTGCCGTAGCGTTTTCCTAGTGACTCCGCCCAAAGCTGCGCATACCATTCGGCCATATTTAAAAGGCCGTCCGCATAGGGCATCATAACCGAAACGTTCGCACCCGCCTTCATTGCGATGCACATGAGCGTTGCATACATATACGCCGGATTTTTCCACAGATCCTCCTGCGTGCAGGCGGCGTCCATGGCCTTTGCGCCGTCAAACAGCGCCTTTATGTCTATATTCAGCACCGCGGCCGAAAGCAGCCCCACCGGGCACAGCACGGAAAATCTTCCGCCCACGCCATCCGGCACCGTGTACGTTTTGAAGCCGTACTGGGTGGATATTTTTTTGAGAATACCCTTTTCCTTATCCGTGGTGAGTATTATGTTATCCTTCAATTTGTCCTTGCCGAGGGATTTTTCCAGCAGCCCCAGCACTATCATGAATTGAGACATCGTCTCCACAGTGTTGCCGCTCTTTGTGATGACGTGGAAGCAGGTCTTTGCCGGGTCTATAACGTCCAGCAGGGCGTTTATGCCGTCCGGGTCCACATTGTCCATAACGTAAAAGCGTGCGCCGCCGCGTTTTTCCTTGGAAAGCTCGTTGTATTTGAGGTGCTTTGTGCCCGTGAAAAGCGCCTTGGAGCCAAGCGCGCTGCCGCCGATACCGAAAACGACAAAGTTATCGAAATCGCGGTTTATACGCTCCGCCTCGCACACCATATCCGCCACTATTTCATCCTGATTATAGGGAAGCGAACGCCACGCCATAGCAGCCTTTTTCTCCACCATGCCCTTGTGCACCTCAGGGATACGCTCTGCAAGCGTCTTTATCTTCTGCTCCTGTATGCCGTGCTCGCCTATTACACCCGTCATCATGTTGTTAAAATCGATTTTCATAGAAAAATCCTCCTCATTCATATTAATCACTTCATTCAAGCCGACTTAAACCAAGCCCGCGATATATCGCTATCAAATTTTTTTAAATTGTATAATAAATCAAAATATGTACATCACGGCAACCCTCCGCGAAATGTTATTTTTTAAATGGCTGAAAACGTGGGATACATGAATATACTATCATACGCCTTCTTACATATTATTATATAATTTAATTTGGAAAATGTATAGTGCAAAACTTAAGTTTAGCACTATTTGTCAAAAATGCCTCTTTCACGAGTTTTTTTACTATCTTTTTTTGTTTTGACACCTTATTGTCACCTTACTTTTCGATTTTACATATCATCAAGTATCTCTAAGTCTTCTTTTTTATCGGCTTGTGTTACATCACTGTACACCACAATTGTCGTAGATGTATTATAATGACCAAGCCATTTACTCACCTGCTCAACTATAATGCTCCCATAAGCCAAGACACATTTGAGAAAAAAATAAGTTATAATGGAAAGCATGAGTAAACGAAATCAGTACAGCGCAGAGTTCAAGACGAAAGTAGTGTTGGAAGTGCTGCGAGAGGAAAACACAATCAACGAGATCGCGACGGCATATGGTGTCAGTCCCGTGGTGGTTTCGCGATGGAAAAGTGAGTTTCTGGAGCGTGCAACGGATGTGTTCAAACGCGGCATGACAGACGCAGATAAGGAACTGGCGCGGGAGCAGCAGAAAACAGAGCGGTTGGAGCGCAAAGTCGGTCAGCTTACTTATGAGCTTGACTGGGTGAAAAAAAAGAAGTGGAAATCGAAGAGCGGCGAAGACGAAACCGGCTGTGAGGCCGTAGAGCGAGATAACCCCCGGATCAATATTACTCGGCAGTGTGAATTGCTGGGTATAACTCGTTCCAGTATATACCGGCAACCATCGGCACCAAAGCTGTTGTCCGAGGAAGAACTGCATATTCGTTCACTGATCGACCGCATCCACACGGACGAGCCAACGTGGGGATACCGCAGCATCACATCGTATCTGCGCAACTGGGAAGGAATATGGATCAACCGGAAGCGGACGCGGCGGATCATGCGGGATATGGTAATCTACGCAATCTATCCCAAGCCGAACCTAAGCAAGCGGTATCATGCGCAATTTATGAAACCGCATCTACTTCGGAATCTTGCCATCACCCACGCGGATCAGGTGTGGGGCGTGGATATCACATATATCCCCATGCAAAAGGGATTCATGTACCTGTTTGTAAACATCGACTGGTACAGCCGATACATCGTGGATTACGAGCTTTCGAGCACGCTGGACAAGTAGTTTGTGCTGAACTGTTTGAGGAGGGCGCTTAAAACACGCAAGCCCCAGATCATCAATAGCGACCAGGGCGGGCACTTTACGAACGCGGATTATATCAGTCTGCTGGAACAAAACGGCGTTAGAATCAGCATGGATGGCAAAGGGCAATGTTTGGATAATGTTCGCACGGAACGGTTCTTCCGAACACTGAAATATGATCGAATCTATGTCAACGAGATCGACAGCCCCAGGCAACTGCGCAGGCTGATCAATGAATATATGAAAACTTACAACTACCAAAGGCCTCATTCGGCGCTGGAAGGATTTCCGCCATCAAGATACTATTTGGCGGAACCCGAGGAAGGTGTCGCTTGAATAAATTAATCTCGAAGGGAGCATAACTTATTTTTTCTT
>CAYXFB010000069.1:0-14850 GCA_964464145.1 uncultured Christensenella sp. | reverse complement strand
CAGGCGTTCTGAACCAAAGCATATTTTCTCTCCTCTCCGCCACGGTTTTGATATTTATAAGATGCTTTACGCCAACGTTTTCCGAAACGGAGTTTCCGCCCCAGGAGCCGCAGCCCAGCGTGAGCGAGGGCTCCAGCTTGAAGTTGTAAAGATCGCCAATACCGCCGTGCGAAGAAGGCGTGTTCACCAGTATGCGGCAGGTCTTCATGGCCGCCGCGTGCTGCGCCATTTTCTCTTTTTGTGTGGGATGTATGTACAGTGAAGCCGTGTGGCCGTAGCCGCCGTCCGCAACCAGCTGGACCGCCTTGGCTATAGCTTCGTCAAAATCCTTCGCCTTGTAAAGCGCCAGTACGGGCGAAAGCTTCTCGTGCGCAAATTCCTCCGAAATATCAACGGATTCCACCTCGCCAATGAGTATCTTGGTTTCCTCGGGCACCTTTATGCCCGCCAGCTTAGCGATCGTAACAGCCTTCTGGCCAACTATCTTAGCGTTGAGCGAACCGTTTATGATTATGGTTTTGCGAACCTTTTCCGTTTCGTCGGCCGAAAGCATATAGCAGCCGCGCTTCACGAACTCTTTTTTGACCGCGTCATAGGTTTTATTACCAACAACGGTAACCGACTGCTCCGAAGCGCAGATCATGCCGTTGTCAAAGGTCTTGGAGAGTATGATGGAGTTAACGGCAACCTGTACGTCGGCCGTTTCGTCAATTATAACGGGTGTGTTGCCCGCGCCCACGCCCAGAGCCGGTTTGCCGGAGGAATAGGCCGCGTGCACCATGCCCGGGCCGCCCGTGGCCAGTATGGTATCAACGCCCTTCATAACGGCGTTTGTTAGCTCCAGCGAGGGAACGTCTATCCAGCCTATTATGCCCTTGGGCGCACCCGCCGCAACTGCCGCTTCGTAAACTATGCGCGAAGCCTCTATAGTGCAGTTCTTGGCACGAGGATGGGGGCTTATTATTATAGCGTTGCGCGTTTTAAGGCAAAGCAGCGTCTTGAATATAGCTGTGGAGGTGGGGTTTGTGGTGGGTATTACCGCGCCAATTATTCCCAGAGGCTCGGCAATCTTCTTTATTCCGAAGGCCTTGTCCTCCTCAATAACGCCGCAGGTCTTGGCGTCCTTATATTTATTGTAGATATACTCGGAAGCGTAATGGTTTTTGATAACCTTGTCCTCCACAACGCCCATGCCCGTCTCCGCCGCCGCCATCTTGGCAAGCGGTATGCGCTGTTTGTTCGCAGCGATCGCCGCCGCGCGGAAAATCTCGTCCACCTTCTCCTGCGGGAAGGTAGCGAACTCCTCCTGCGCCTTGCGCATAGCCTTCATCATAGCCTCCAGCGCCTCCACGCTGTCTATGATAGCCGGCATTGCTACAGTGTTTTCCTTTTTAGCCATCTTGATCCCTCCATAAAAATTTTTTTAATTTGTTAAATTTATATCATCCGGTGAAGCGCGGCGTACACACTTCACTCCGTGCATTAGCGCGGTAGCCATAACGCTCTTATACGTTATAACCCGGACAAGCCGTTCGATATCATTTTCTTACTTTTTTGCCGGATATATGTGTTTGATAAAAAAATCACACACCCAACGTCAATAAGTATACCATAACTGATAAAAAAATCACAAGCCTTTTTTTGTGTTTTTTGTACTAATTTTTGAACTATTTGTTAACGTATGTATTTCTTCTTTCATTTTATGTTAATTTTTATAATTTTTTTGTTATATTTTTTCAGGAGTTATCATGTGCGGCTGGTAACCATTTGCTCGTGGCCTTCCCTTTTTTCCGGCGGGCAGGCTCTTCCGGCAAAAATTTCGTTCTTGATTTTTTCTTAACGTCGTGATATATTGTATTGGAATTTGTAGCTACCACCGGGTAGAAATGCGCAGAGCATTTGTTTACACATCGTAGGTCTTAGAAGATGTGTATGCGAGTGCTTATTTTTTTGGAGGTTTGTATGAACAGGGTAAAATCTATGTTGGGATGTTTTTCACGGGGAGAGCTGATGCTGTGGCTTGGCTCGGTGCTTGTGGTGGTGCTGTCGTTTTGCGTATTTGACAGGGTGAACTATCTCACGCTCTCGGCCTCGCTGGTGGGCGTGACCTCGCTCATATTCAACGCGAAGGGAAACCCGCTCGGGCAGCTTCTCATGATAGTTTTTAGCCTGCTTTACGGCATAATTTCCTTCACATTCTCCTACTACGGCGAAATGATCACCTACCTTGGAATGACCATGCCAATGGCGGCGGTGGCGCTTATCTCCTGGCTAAAAAACCCCTACAACGGAAACAGATCGGAAGTGAAAATAAACCATATCAGCGGCAGGGAGTGGACGCTAATGTGTGTGCTGGCGGCGGCCGTTACCGTGGGCTTCTATTTTCTGCTGGAGCATTTTAACACGGCGAACATAATACCCAGCACGATATCCGTGACCACCAGCTTTGTGGCGGTGTATCTCACGTTTAGGCGCAGCCCCTATTTCGCCATAGCCTACGCCGCAAACGACGTTGTTTTGATAGTATTGTGGGTGCTTGCCGCCATGCAAAATACGGCCTACCTGTGCGTGGTGGCGTGCTTTATGGCGTTTTTCATAAACGATATATACGGCTTTGTAAACTGGCGCAGGATGGGGCGGCGGCAGGCTGAGAACGCTTGCGAATAGCCTCAGCCTATGCGCTCACCCATGCCGCCGCACCTCGCATATCCGTGCAGAAAAAGCGAGGAAGCGGGCTTAAAATATCCCTATAATGGATATATGGAGGTTGTGCGAATGGAATGGATAGACAGACTAAACGACGCTTTGGCGTACATGGAAAACAATCTGGACGCGGAGGTGTCCTATGATGAGGCGGCGCGGCTGGCCTGCTCGTCCTTATATCATTTTCAGCGCATGTTTTCTTATATCGCGGGCGTATCTCCGGCCGAATATATGCGGCGCAGGCGAATGACCTGTGCGGCATTGGAGCTGCAAAACGGCGCCAAGGTACTGGATGTGGCTTTGCGTTACGGCTACGAATCGCCCACGTCGTTCAATCGCGCGTTTCAGGCGGTGCACGGCGTCACTCCGTCCGCTGCGCAAAAGCCGGGCGCGCTGCTCAAGGCATATCCGCGCATAAGCTTCCAAATCTCAATTAAGGGAGAAGTGGAAATGGAATATCGAATAGTAAAAAAAGAGGCGTTCAGAGTAGTTGGTGTGCGGGAGACGATAGATATAAAGCCACGTGCGGGCGGTAAAGCTGATTTTGAACCGGAGGATGTTGCAGAGAGCTTCAGACGCGTACCCATATTTTGGCAGGAATGCGGAGAAAACGGCAGCATAGGCCGGGTGCTTTCACTGATGAACAAAGAGCCTATGGGCTTGCTTGGAATTTCTGATTGCAGCTATGATGGCACGGATAACTATTATTACATAGCCGTAGCCACAGACAAGCCGGTGCCGGAGGGCATGTTTGAGCACGAAATACCCGCGCATACCTGGGCCGTCTTTTCGGGCGAGGGAGCGCCCTCATCCATCCGCGATCTGCAAGTGCGCATATTTACGGAATGGCTGCCCACCTCGGGCTACGAATGGGAAAACGCGCCGGATATAGAGGTATATTGTGATGACGATCCGGTGAATATGCAATACGAGGTATGGCTACCCATCAAAAAGAAATGAGGTAATACCGCGCGATTACGGTTTGCATGGAATTAGTATAATATTAAATCCGCACAACATGCCATGTGCGGATTTAATATTATACTATCTTGACATCCATATTCATTGGAAAATGATGCCCTTTCGCTCTGATCGTTTCCACAAAAGAACACCTATAATCATTGATATAGCTTCGGCTATCGCTACGGTATACCATATGATACCGCTGCCAAAAATCACTGGCAATATGCTTATGGCAAGCGCGTTAAGCACCAGGCTCCTACACACGTTCAGCGCCAAGGAATACTTTGTACGTTTGGTAGAGTACAGATAAGAGGAAATAGTAATACTTACAGATGCAAATATGAAGTTGATGGAAAACTTGGGAAGAGCATCAACGGTCATTTGATAAGTCATGACGTTTGCGCCGAATAAATTGCAAATCGGGCCGCCCATAAGGAGTGTGAGCACAAGTACCACAGCAGAGCCTACCACGCTAATTATTATGCCCTTGTGTAAATAATAGCGCAGATCGCCTTCGTCTTTTGAGCCATAGCTTTGCCCAAATAACGGTTGAAGCCCGTTTGCAACGCCATAAAACACGGCGTAAAACAAGGATGAAGCATAGCTGACAATCGAAAATGTATTGATCGCCGTATTGCCCAATTCCGCTACTAAAACAAGATTCATGGTGAGAGTCATCACCGGTGTGGCAAATCTGGCAACCATTTCAGGCAGACCACGTGTGAAAATTTTCTTGAATAGCGACATATCCACTCTATAACGAGCGATCCGTAGCTTACCTTTGCTTCGTAAAAATGGCCACAAAACAACGACCGCAGAAATAGCTTGCGCCACACCCGTTGCGATAGCAGCACCCGCAACGCCCATACGTAATGGAAATATCAACAGCCAATCTAAAAAAATATTGGCAGCCGTACATACTACCGCCGCAACACTGGACAATATAGGGAAGCCGTCGTTACGGCAAAAGCCGCTGAATGAGATCAAAAGCGCATTTGGAATTATGAAAATCGAATACCAAAACAGATAATCTACAACCATAGTAAGATACGTTTCATTTGCACCCATAATTACAGCAAGTTGTTTCGTAAAAAACACCCCGACGAGCATGGCCACTATGGCTATCAAGACAGTACTTGTTATTGAGTGCATGAAAGCTTGGTTTGCCCCGATTTTATCTTCCCTACCGAGCCGAATCGCTGTGACGGTTACGCCACCGACCATTGTGAGTGTAAATAACGCGCCCAACACCATTACAAAGGGCATAGCCAAGTTTACAGCGCCCAGAGCGTCTGTGCCCACCCCTCTTCCAACAAAAATACCGTCCACTATGGTAAGCAGAAAAAAACTGCAGTTACTCAGAGTAGCGGACAGAACATATTTCCTTAATTTTTCACCCCGTATGCTCATTCGTCCCCATCCCTATAGCGATCGTCTGCATACCTCAAAACAACCAACAGACAAGATATCGCCAACCATTTTATAGATACTTCCGCTTAATCATCCGAAGAGACAAACATCTTTTGGCACTCTACACTAAATAAATCGATGTATTTGCGGGCAATACGCAGATATTCCTGCCTTTCGTTTTCTTCCAATCCTCCAAATGTGGACTGCTCTATTTCTTTCAGCGAAACTACAGTTTTCTCTGCAAGCTCCTTCCCCGATTCAGTCAAGGCGATTAGCTTGCTTTTTCTATTGTTGTTTGCGGTAACAAGCTGAATCAGCCCACACGACTCCAGGTTTTTGAGAATTGTATTTACTGTCTGCTTGCTGAAGTGCCATTTTTCACACAAATCTGTCTGCGTATAAGGTATGTCGTTTTCCACAACGGAGTATAGCACCCACAAAGCGCTGTAAGGCAGATCAAAATGCCTTGCTATATTGTGATACAAATCGTCCAGCTCCTTATAAAGTTGATTGAACATCGTCAGCTGAGACAGTATCGAATCGCTCATGTAATACCACCTTTTTGTCCGAATACGGATAATATTCTTGTATTATAGTCCGAATACGGATAAAAGTCAACTGTGTTTTAACAATCTTTATAACAACAAAATCAAGCTTCACCCCCCTTTTCCGCAGCATTGCAAACCCGCAATATCTCGGCCACGGTCGCGCCATGCTCTATCGCACGCGCCCGCACATCCTCATATTCGGGTTTGCGCTTCTCCACGCCGTAGCCATGCGCACGCTTGAAGCGAACCTCGCCGCAGGCCGTTTTCACTGTGTAAAACTCTCGCGCCAGACTGTACCTCCCCTGCCGCGTGGCGCGCACGCCCAGCGTGGTCGTATGCTCCAGCATGAGCGTGGCAAAGCGCTCCGCCTGCTCCGCACGGCAGATGCAGGTCAAAAGCACGCCCGGCCGCCCCTTTTTCATCTGTATGGAGCTGGTGAAAACATCCAGCGCACCCGCCTCGGTCAGCACCTCGCGCGCAAAGCCCAGCGCCTCGCCCGTCATATCGTCAAGCTGGCAGCAAAGCTCCGCCACCTCCTCGTTCGCGCCCGCCTCGGCCTCGCCCATAAAGGCACGCACAAAGTTGGCCGGAAGCGGCTTCTTGCCCATGCCGTAGCCTATACCCTCCACGCTCATAACGGGCTGCGCGCCAAAGCTTGAAACGAAATGCTTTAGCAGCGCGGCGCCCGTGGGCGTGCAAAGCTCCGCCTTTATATCGCCGCCATAAGATTTCACTCCGCAAAGTATTCTGGCCGTGGCGGGCGCGGGAACGGGCAATATACCATGTGCGCAGCGCACGCTCCCGCCGCCCACATTCACGGCCGAAGCGCACACCGAATCGGGCGAAAGCTGCTCCATAAGCAGGCAAACGCCCACTATATCGGCAACCGCGTCCAGCGCCCCCACCTCGTGAAAATGCACCAGCTCCACGGTTTTGCCATGCACAAAGGCCTCCGCCTCGGCGATTATTCCGTAAACGGCCAGCGCGTCCGCCTTCACGCGCGCGGAAATATCCAGCTCGTTTATAGTACCCTCTATGTCGCGCAGACCCGAGTGGTGGTGTTCACCGCCGTGGTGATTGTGCGCATTATCGTGAACGTGTTCACCCTCGCAGTGGTGATGATGATCGCCTTCACGCGTTTTCTCACCACCATGGTGGTGGCGCTCGCTTTCATGCACATATTCCCCACCGTCGTGGTGATGATGCGCATTATCGCTAACGTGTTCACTCCCGCAGTGGTGGTGACGCTCGCTTTCATGCATTTTTTCATCGTCATGGTGGTGGTGATGATCGCCTTCATGCACATGTTCCCCACCGTCGTAGTGATGGTGTTCGCTGCCATACGCATGAGCGTGTCCGTCATGCATGTCGTGGCTCTCCTCCTCCGCGCCGCCCACGCTTATGCTCATGTGCGTGCCCACCACGCCCTCGCGCTCCACCCGCCGCGCCTGTGCGCGCACGCCGGGCAGCCCCAGCGCGTTCAATCGCTCCACAAAAGCGTCTTTGTCATCCACCAGCTCCAGCAGCGCCGCCATGAGCATATCGCCCGCCGCACCCATGTTGCATTCCAAATAAAGCGTTTTCACTTTGTTCCCTCCATCTGATTTATCATATTGGCCAGATAACCCGCGCCAAAGCCATTGTCTATATTCACCACGGAAACGCCGCTTGCGCAAGAATTTAACATAGCTAAAAGCGCCGCCATACCGCCAAAGTTCGCGCCATAACCCACGCTGGTGGGCACGGCGATCACCGGACAGCTTACAAGCCCGCCTATCACGCTGGCCAGCGCGCCCTCCATGCCCGCCACGGCCACCACCACGCGCGCCGCCGCCAGCTTTTCCATGTTGGCCATGAGCCGATGCAGTCCGGAAACGCCCACATCGTAAAGCCGCGTCACCCTGCTGCCCAGCACCTCGGCGGTCAGCGCCGCCTCCTCGCACACCGCCATGTCGCTGGTGCCGCCCGAAGCCACCACTATGCCGCCGCGCAATATTTTGGCGGTATCGCGCGCCACAATGCCAATTTTCGCCGCCTCATGGTATTCCATATCAAACCGCGCGCGCAGCGCCTCGGCGGCCGCAGCGTCCATCCGCGTCACCAAAATATCGCTGCTGCCGCGTTCCAGCATGTTCTCCACAATGCCCAAAATCTGCTGCGGCGTCTTGCCCGCGCCGTAGATCACCTCGCCCGCGCCCTGCCTCACGCCTCGGTGATGATCCACCTTGGCGAAGCCGAGATCGTCGAAGGGCGCGATCTGCATACGCGAAACCGCCTCCTCCGGCGAGACCTCGCCCGCGCTCACCCGCCGCATAAGCTCCAAATACCCGCGTTTATCCATCATTTTGCACCTCCCGCGCTTTCATGTCCATAACAATATCATCAAAATATGGCGACAGAGCCGAAACTATCTCATCGCGCCGCGCCGCCGCCCGCTCAAACTGCTCCGCCAAAAATTGTAGCTTCGCACCGCCGCACACCCTCACGCGAAAATCCGTGAAACCCAGTGAAAAAAGCGCCGCCTCCGCTCCCTCCACGCGGGCAAGCTGCTCCGCCGTTATCCGCTGGCCGCTGGGAATGCGCGTGGCAAGGCAGGCGTAGGCCGGTTTATCCCAGGTGTAAAGTCCGGCCTCGCGCGAAAGCCGCCGTACCTCCGCCTTTGTAACGCCGCACGCGCGCAGCGGTGAGAGCACCCCCATTTCACTGAGTGCGCGCATCCCCGGCCGGTCGTCCGCATCGTCCGAAGCGTTCGTACCGTCCATAATATGCTCAAAGCCGTCATTTCGCGCCGCCGATATTATGCCGCCGAATATATTGTTTTTGCAATAATAACATCTATCCGCCGGGTTTTCGACCACACGCTCGTCCGAAAGCGCGTCCAGCTCCAGCAACCGCATATCCGCGCCCAGCTCATCCGCCAGCCGCCGCGCGTCTGCCAGCTCGAATGCGGGCTGAAACACGGTTTTAACGTAGTACGCACGCACATCCGCGCCGCACACGCCCGCGGCGTATAATAAATAGGAAGAATCCACCCCGCCCGAAAATGCCAGCGCTATCCTTCCGTGATTGGCAAAGAATTCCCTCAGCGCTTGCGGCACCGCCAATGTCTTTTTCATAATAGCTCCTCCTTCGGCGCGGGCTCCATTATGCTCCCGCAAATTCGCTCCAGCAGCGGCCGCGAATGGCTCACCGCCAGCAGTCCAATGCCCCGCCGCTCCGTTTCACATATCAAAAATCTCCACAGCTCCGCCTGCGATACAAGATCCAGCATGGCCGTCACCTCGTCCGCGAGTATGAAGCGCGTTCCCGCGCCAAGCGCCCTCGCTACGCAAAAGCGTTGCAGCTCCCCTCCCGAAA
Source organism: uncultured Christensenella sp. (assembly GCA_964464145.1). Lineage (GTDB taxonomy): Bacteria > Bacillota > Clostridia > Christensenellales > Christensenellaceae > UBA5399. The sequence goes on along the minus strand of CAYXFB010000069.1, from coordinate 5,869 downwards.
GCTCTCCGGGAAAACGGTTAAGCCACTCCCCACGAATTCCCAACTCAGTTAAAATCCGCTGCTCCACAGCGCCCTCGCGTAGCACCTCTTTCATGCGAACGCGCGGGTTTACGGCCAGCTCGGGATACTGCCAGATAAGTTGCACTGGGCAGCGCCCGCCATAGTCCGCAATAGGTTTTTCGTCAAGAAAAACGCCGCCGCTCTCCGGCTTGTCGTAGCCCGCCAATATGCGGCACAGCGTGGTTTTGCCGTAGCCGCTGGGCGCAAGCAGCCCCTTTCGCTCGCCCCGCGCCAGCGAAAAGCCGAAATCCTCCAAAATATACCTGTGCGCGCCGCCATAGCGAAAGGTTATGTTTCGCGCCTCCAGCACGCCCTCGCCCTCATCCGACGCGATATATTGCCCGCACGATTTCTCTCCACTAAATCCGCTCCGCGTATCGCTGCCCCTCCGCATATTTTCATGCCCGCCAGATTCATGTACGTCTTGCGTAACTCCGCTAAATCCGCTCCGCGCATCGTCAGTCAACCGCGTATTTTCATCCCCGTCAGTCTCGTGCGCCTCTCCCTCGGCTCCGTAAAACTGGTTCTGCGGCAGCGCAGCCCACAGCGCGCGCGTGTATTCGTGCTTCAGCCCGCCCGCCGCGAAGGCCGACGCTTGGGTCGTCTCCACCGTGCGGCCGTCCGAAAAAACCGCAACGCGGTCGGCAAATCCGGCCGCCAGCTCAAGGTCGTGCGTTATCAGCAGCACGCCCGCGCCGCCCTGCGCCATCTCGCGAAAATGACCCATTATGCGCCGCGCCACCTCGGGGTTAACGCCCGGCGTGGGCTCGTCCGCTATCACCAGCTCCGGCTTTTCTATCACCGCGCTGGATATGAGCACCCGCCGCGCCATGCCGCCCGACAGCTGGAAGGGGTAGAGCGAAAGAGTATTTTCGGCCAGCCCAAACCGTGCCAGCGTGCGCTTTATTTTACTCAGTGTTTCGCCGTCCCGCCGCCCGCGCGAAAGCGTTCCGCCCACCTTCATAAGCGGATCGAGGTATGAAACACCCTGCGGCGCAAGCGATATTTCGCTCCCACGCAGCATTTCTATGCGTTTTTGGGTGAGCGGCTCGCCTTTGTAGATCATATCGCCACCCATGCGCGCGTTGTGCGGAAGTATGCCCAAAAGCGCGTGCGCCAGCAGGCTCTTGCCCGAACCGCTGGCTCCCACCACGGCCAAAATTTCACCCGGTTCAACCGAAACATCCAGTCCGGACACGGCGCAAAACTCCTCCCGTACCAGACCGCGCGCGTATCTGGTGAAATGTACGCTCAAATTTTTCACTTCCAGCAGCTTTTTCGCCAACTCCCCACCCCCTAATACTAATATCAAATTAAAAACCTTGCTTTTAATTTGATGTCACCTTGCCATCCCATAAGCGCTTTGCGCTATAAAAAACATGGATTGCTTTTTAAATGGGATTGGTATAAGCGTTCGCGCTGGCGGGATCGGAAAGCGCCCGCAGTGCCGCGCCCACCCGGTCGAAAAGCAGCACCACCGCCACCAGCATAGCGCCGGGCAGCACAGCCAGCCACCATTCGCCCGCCGAAAGATAACGGATACTTTCGGACAAAATTATGCCTATCGATGGCATTTCGGGCGGCAGGCCGAAGCCCAGAAAGGTTATGGCCGCCTCGTGCATTATGGCGTGCGGAAACATAAGCACCAGCCCGATCCCAAACTGCGGCAGCACATGGGGCAGCACATGCCGCCCCGCGATCGCCGCGCGCGACGCGCCCAGCTTTTCGGCCACCAGCACAAAACCGCTCGCGCGCACCTGCATGGCCTCGCCGCGCACCACCCGCGCAAGCTGCATCCAGTGCGTAAATGTTATGCCCAGCACCACGCCCACCGCGCCCCGCCCGCAGGCAAAGGCGATGAGTATCAGCAAAATAATGTGCGGCACACCCATCATGAGGTCAGTGAGCCAGCCCACCGCGCCGTCCGCCGCCCTTCCGCCCAGCGCCGCTGCGCTGCCCAGCAGCAGCGATATAACTCCGCTAAACACCGCCGCCAGCAGACCAATGCGTATGCTTATGGAAAGCCCGCTCAGTGTGCGCGCCAGCATATCCCGCCCCATCCAGTCCGTACCGAAGAGGTGCGCAGCGGAGGGCGGCAGGTTTTTGGCCGAAAAATCGGTCAACTGCGCCGTTTCGGCGAAGGCCGCGCCCAGTATTCCCACGGCCAGCAGAAAGGCCGCCGCCGCTATCAATATGCCTAAAGTCTTGCTGCGGTCGTTTTTCATGCCCACCCCCTGCGTATGCGCGGGTCTATAACTCCGTAAAGTATATCCGCCGCGAGGTTGCCGCAAAAAACGATCGTCGCGCTTATAACCGTTATGCCCAGCAGCAGCGGCACGTCGCCGCCCAAGCCCGCCGCCACCGCCGCCTGACCAATGCCGGGATAGGAAAAAACCTGCTCCACCAGCACGGAACCGCCGAAAATTTCGCTTATGGAGGCAAATTGCAGCGTTATGAAGGGCAGCAGCACGTTGCGCGTGCCGTGCCGCAGCGCTATTGTTCCCCTGCCTTCGCCGCGCGCCGCCGCGAAAAGCGCGAAATCGCTGCTCATCACATCCGCCGTTTTTTCGCGCGTGTGCAGCGCTATGGCCGAGATGCCCGCCAACCCCAGCGTGAGCGCGGGCAGCAGGGCGTGACGCAGTCTGTCCGCCGCCGTAACATCCCCCGCGCTCATGCCAATGGGCACGGAAAGCCCCACGGGCAGCGCCCTCAAGCCCACCGCAAACACCATCATAAGCAGCAGCGCCAGCCAAAAAGTTGGTATGCTCGCCATCACGATGGAATATCCACGCACGCCCTTATCCAGCGCGCCGCCACGGTTCGCGCCCGCCGCCACTCCCAGCGCAAAGCCCACCACGCCCGAAAACACCCAGGCAAAGGCCATAAGCCACAGTGAATTAACCAGCCGTTCGCCGATCACCGCCGAAACGGGTTGCCTGTATATAAGCGATTCGCCCATGTCGCCCCGCAAAAAATCTCCGAGCCAGTTAAAATATCGCTCCAGCGGCGGCGTGTTCACCCCCCAGTAGCTTTCCAGCTTGGCTATCTGCTCCGCGCTCATGGAACCCAGCGCGGTCTGCCCAACGTTGGCCTGAAGCGGGTCCACAGGCGAAACTGACACCAGCGCAAAGGCCAGCGCGCTCACGCAAAGCAGCAGCAAGGCGGCGCGCAGCAGTTTTTTGATTATAACTGAGAAAATTTTCCCTTTGCGGCTCATGCCCACTCCCACTTATCGATATTGTTCACTATAGACCAGCCGTGCCCGTGCGGATGTATCTTCTGCTCCGCCACAGTTAAGCCGTCACGCACCCAGTAAAGATGGTCTATGTTGACCAGCCACACCCAGGGTACGTCCGCCGTAATGCCGCCAGCCCCGTCGTACTGCGCTTTTTGCCACAGCTCGTAGGATTGCTCCAGCGAGGCCGCCGCCAGCGCGTCGTCCATATATGCGTCCACGGCCGCGTTCGCGTAGGGCGAATAGCGCGCAGTGCCGCCCTCTGCCGTGTGGTATATATTGTACATTTCCATAGGCGTGTGCGCCCCCCAGCCCCACATCATGGGCGTGGAAAACGCCTCGGCGTAGGCGGTGTCCCAATCCACCCCTGCCACGCTTGCCGCTATGCCCAGCTCTTTAAGCTGGTTCGATAATTCTTCGCAAAGCGCCTGCCGAACCGAATCCCCGGCGGGATATATTAGCCGCAATTCGGCCGAAGTGCCGTTCTTTGTTCGCATACCGTCCGCACCCGCCGTCCAGCCCGCACCCTCAAGCAGCGCGGCCGCGGCGGCCGAATCGTGCTCCACCACCGAATTTTCGCTGAACCAGGGCATTCCGTCGCACACGCTATAGGCCGCCTTGCCGTGTCCGTCCAGCACGTTGTCGATCAAGCGCTGCCTGTCTACACCCATATTTATGGCGCGCCGAACGGCAACATCAGCCGTGAAATCGTTGCCCACGCCCCCGTTTTCCGCCGTGGCGGGCAAATTTATCCCACGATTGTCCACCGTCTGCACCGAAAGTAACGAGTAGCCCGCGGGCACATTTTCGGCCAGCGTGGCCGATGTGTAGGCAACATCCACCTGCCCGGCCTGCGCGGCGGCAAAGGCGGCGTCCTCCCCCATGAAAACCACGGTGAGCCGCTTTATATTGGGCGCTTCGCCGTAATAATCGGGATTCGCCTCGAAAATCACCTGCTGCCCCTTGTCCCACTGCGCCATAATGTAGCGTCCGGAACCTATGGGCCGCTGCCCGTAATCCTCGCCGTAAGCGTGCTGCGGCACTATGCCCACCTCGGCCATCGTGTACGGCCAAATGGAATAGGGGCGCTCCATGTGAAACTCCACCGTACTATCGTCCAGCGCCACCGCTTCTTTTAACATGGTGAAATCGTTTACCGTGCTCTCTCGCTTCACCGCATTGTAGGTGAATGCTACGTCACGCGCGGCGAGCGGCTGCCCGTCCGTAAATTTCACGTCATCGCGTATATCCACCGTCCATATGAGTCCATCCTCCGAAACAGCAATCTTTGTTGCCAGGTCGTTTTCAATCAAAAGCTCGGGCGTGGTCACGGTCAGCGTGCTCTGTATGAGCGGCTCGTGCACATGTTCGCCCGCGCCCCAGCCGTAAGCGGGGTCGAAGCCCGCCGCCGGTTCAGAGTCCGCGCTCATGGCCACTATCACGCTATCCTTGGCCGCAACTCCCGCCGCAGAAGCGTCTGCCCCGCCTTCCGGTATCGTTCCCTCCCCGCAGGCAGACAGGCCGCACACGGTCATTATTCCAAGCGCAATCACAGCGCACAGTTTTTTCATCATAGTTCACCCTATTCCCCAATTATTACAAACAAAAAAGCCCGCGCGGGAAATCCTCTCCCCGTCAGCGAAGCTCCAACTTCACGTTCAACGTTTAACCAAGTTATATCCAGTCATACAGCGCTTCTGCGCCGCCGCAGCGTCCTTCGTGAACGCTTAGAGCAGTATAACATTTTCACCGCCGAAATTCAACCGCGCGCGCGGCAGATATGTTATAATTTATATAATATTTTATATAATATTTTTCTTGGCGGGTGATATCATGCAAAACAACGAAAAACTCATAGTGGTGGTGGACGGCATGGGCGCGGGCATCGGCAAGGCCATCGTGGACAAAATCGTCTCTCTTGAAACGGGCGCGAAAATAATGGCGGTGGGCACCAATTCGGCCGCCACGGCCAATATGCTGCGCGCGGGCGTTTCCGGCGCGACGGGCGAAAACGCCTGCATATACAATTGCGGCAAAGCTGACGTTATTGTGGGACCGATCGGTATAATTTTGCCCAACGCCATGAACGGGGAGATCTCGCCTGCTATGGCGCTTTCTATCACGCAGAGCGAGGCGGCGAAAATATTGCTGCCCGTTTCCAACAGGCATATTATGCTTGCGGGGGTGGGGGGTGTTTCGCTGGCGCAGGCTTTGGAGGATCTGCCGGGTTTGGTGCGCGGGGTGCTTTGAGTTTTTTATCCGCTGGCGCGTGGCTTTGTTTTTTTAATTTTAATATTTTCGATTAGTGCGTGTTTCCATATTTTTTATTGTTGTTTGTACAATAAATTGAAAAAGTTTTGCTCGTCACTGGGCTTCGTGCTCACCCTCACTTTATGCGGCTTCTTCGCTCGCCACGCCGTCTCTATGATTTATTGTTTATCAAACAATAAATTGAAAAATTCTGTTCGCCACAAGGCTTTATGCAAACCTACACGTTGCGCGTAGGTTTCCGCTCGCCACGGGGGCTTTTTTCCCGCGCGTTGCGCGGGGAAAAAATGAGAAGCACATCCGGCG
>CAYXFB010000068.1:0-14882 GCA_964464145.1 uncultured Christensenella sp. | reverse complement strand
GCCCCCGTGTTCCGGAGCGTACAAACTCAAACAACAAACACGCTCAAACCTCGAAAACCTCGAACCCAAAACAAACCCATTACGCACACACCAAAAACGACCAACCCAACCCCAACAAAAAAACAAACCTCAAACCAAAGCTAACATCAAACCCAAAACGAACCTCCCAAGCACACGCCGGATGTGCTTCTCATTTTTTCCCCGCGCAACGCGCGGGAAAAAAGCCACCGCGGCGAGCGGAAGCATACTCAAATTCATTGTTTGATGAACAATAAATCATAGGGCAGCGCGACGAGTGGAGCATACACGCAATGTGCAGATCAAAATAAAGCCCAGCGAAGAGCGGAACTTTTCAATTCATCGGTTAATCAACAATAAATCATAGAAATCACGCGGCAAACGCAAAAACAAAAAAGGGATTGCCACCTCAGCAATCCCCCCAACGTATTTTGTTTGCTCTACAACACCGCCACGCACTCGATCTCCACCAGCGCATCCTTAGGCAGCCGCGCCACCTCCACACAAGAACGCGCCGGAAATGGCTCGGGAAAAAACTTGGCGTACACCTCGTTTATGGCGGCAAAATCGTTCATGTCCTTTATGAACACAGTGGTCTTCACCACGCCCGCCATGCTGCCGCCAGCCTGCTCAACTATGGCTTGCAGATTCTTGAGCGATCTCTCCGCCTGCGCCGCCGCGTCTGTCGGCATTTCGCCCGTTGATGGGTCTATGGGCAGCTGACCGGATGTGTATAGCAGGCCGTTCGCCACTATTGCTTGGGAATATGGCCCTATCGCTCCGGGAGCGTTCTTTGTTGCTATTGCTCGCTTCATTTTTGGTTCTCCTTATTTTATATAAATCATTTATAGTTTATACTGTTTGGATACGAAAAACATTGTTTCGCACACTTAGGCACAGCAAGGCTTGCGCTTTGCGCCCGAATCATCCGGCACATATCATTTTTGACCGAACGACGGCGCAAGCAGGCCTCTCGGCCGCAGCGGCACGCGCTTGAGCCTCAGTTCGCTTGTTCCGTCTGCTCGGCTTCCTTTGCGGGCTCCGCGTCATCGCCCTTTTTGCCGCCCTCCTTGGGTATTATAAGGTTCAGCACAACGGCCGCTATGGTGCTTATTATAACGGAGGAACCGAAAACCGTCTTTACCCAGGCGGGCGCAGCCGCCATAGCGTCCGGCACGGCCGATATCCCCACGCCCAGCGCCACGGATATGCCCACTATGCTCATCGTCCTTGGCGTCAGCTTTTCACCCGTTATGAGCTTTATGCCCGTCATTGTGATGGAGGCGAAAACGGAGAGCGTCGCGCCGCCCAGCACGGCTTGGGGAATGGTGGTTAAAACCGCGCCAAACACTGGCATGAATCCGGCAATAAGTATGAATACGGCGGTGAGCCCCAGCACGAAACGGTTGATCACGCGCGTGGTTATCACTATGCCAACGTTTTGGCTGAATGTCGCCGTGGGCAGACCGCCCAGCAGCGAACCTATAGAGCTGGTAAAACCGTTTCCTATTATGCCGCCCGAAAGCTCGCGGTCGGTAGGCATTCTGTCCATCGCGCCGCTTGTGGTGGCGGATATATCGCCTATGGCCTGCACGGAGTTCACCACGAACATTATGGCCATCGTTATTATGGCGGTGGGCTCAAACTTTATGCCGAAGGGCAGAATCTGCGGCACGGCAAAGGCCTGCGCGTTCGCAAGACCGGAAAAATCTATCATGCCCATGCACAGCGCCACCACGTAGCCCACAATTATACCGAAGAGTATGGAGGCCAGCTTCATGAAACCCTTTGTGAAGAAGTTGAAGAATATAACCACGCCCAGCGTTATGAAGGCCACTATCCAGTTCTGCGCCGAGCCGTAGGTGGCCGAAGACACGCCGCCCGCCATGTAGTTCACCGCCACGGAATAGAGCGAAAGGCCGATGGTGAACACCACCGTACCCGCCACCACCGCGGGGAAAAACTTGCGCAGCTTGCGTATGAATATACCGAAAACTATGGCCACCAGCCCGCCTATGAGCTGCGCGCCAAACAGCGTGGCAATGTCGAAAGTGCCCGCTATGGCTATTAGCGTGGGCACGTAGGCGAAGCTCACGCCCATTATTACGGGCAGGCCTGCGCCTATGGTCTTAAATATCGGAAAAAGCTGGATCAGCGTGGCTATTCCCGCTATGAACAGGCCGGACTGTATCAGCAGCACCACCTGTTCGGGCGGCAGACCCGCCACCCCGGCAATTATTATGGAGGGCGTTATGCAGCCCACTATCATCGCCACAAGATGCTGCAGCGCAAGCGGTATGCTTTCCCTAAGCCCCGGCCGTCCGTTCAATTCGAATATGGAACCCTTTATTTGATTCATGATACATACTCCTTCCCCGGTGTGTATATAGGCCGTGCGTAAAACAATGTTTCGCGCGCGGTTTGTGGCTGTTCTAGCCGCGCGTTATGCGTGTGCCCGTGTTGCCGTCTATGCCCTCCTTGGCTTTCTCAAGCAGCGTTATGAGCGAGGTTCGCCCCTCGCCCGAGGCCGCGAAATTCATCGCCGCCTGCACCTTGGGCAGCATGGAGCCCGGCGCGAACTGGCCCTCTTTGGCGTATCGCTCCGCCTGCGCCACCGTCATGGCATCAAGCCATCTTTGGTTTGGCTGGCCGAAATTCACGGCCACCTTTTCAACGGCGGTCAGTATCACGAGGAAATCCGCGTCTATCTCCCTTGCTATGAGCGCGCTCAAATGATCCTTGTCTATTACCGCGCCCGCGCCTATAAGAGCGTTGCCCTCCGGCGTTACGGGTATGCCCCCGCCGCCGCCGGCCACAACTATCTGGCCGGCGGAAAGCAGGGCCTTTACCGCCTCTATTTCTATCACCGCAACGGGTGCGGGCGAAGCCACCACTCTGCGCCAGCCGCGGCCTGAGTCCTCCGCCACGGTGTGCCCGGCCTCGCGCTCCGCCTGCGCCTCAAGCTCGCCCAAAAAACGGCCGATGGGTTTTGACGGATGCTGAAAGGCCGGATCGGCGGGGTCTACCGCCGCCTGTGTTATAATGGTGGAAACCGTTTTATTTATGCCGCGATTTAAAAGCTCCTCGCGCAGCGTGTTTTGCAGGTCGTAGCCTATGTAGCCCTGGCTCATCGCCACGCATACGGAAAGCGGTGTGGATGTATATTTATCGCCGTGGTTTGCTGCCAGCTCGTCCATCGCCAGCTTCAGCATGCCCACCTGCGGCCCGTTGCCGTGGGAAATAACCACCTCGCAGCCCGCCTCTATGAGGTCGGCCACTGCCTTCATGGCGTTTTTGGCGGCGGCCATCTGCTCGGGAAGGTTGTTCCCCAGCGCGTTTCCGCCCAGCGCAATAACTACTCTCTTGCTCATTATACTGCTCCTTATATTATAGCAATTTGTCAAAAGGTTGGCTTTTGGTATAAATTGCATATGCAAGCGATTTATCGTAAGTTTCACATTAACTTAAATCGCTGTAATGCAACAATGTTGTACTGCGGCTCAAAGCGCGCTGAGACTTGCTTGTGTGATAATGCGCGGGTATTCAGCGCTGCCGATCAGCCGTTGTGTTAAACTCAAGAACCCCACCGCTTTCAGCGCGGTATCTTGTATACAAAAGTAAGAATTTATAGTAGGGCAGCAATAAAAAACGCGGTGACGGCGAAATGCACCGCCGCCGCGAATGTGGGGCTTTAGTCTGCCTTGCGCGCCGCGCCCTTGGCACAGAGCGCCTTCAGCGTGGCCTGCGGATCCTTCGTCTGCGCCAAGAATATCATGGCCGCTATTATATAGGGCTTGAAGCTGGCTTCCTTGTAAAGCGGTGTGCGGTAACGGTCGAACACGGTGTCCGCCACCTCGCCCCGCTCGCAGCTCACGCCCGTTATGTCTGCGGGAAGGCAGTGCATATAGAGCGCCTTGCCGCCCTTTGTGAGCTTCATGAGCTCCTCGGTGCATTCCCAATCCTTGTGGTTTGCGTTTTGCGCCAAAAGCTCTTTTTCCAGCCTGTCTATGCCGTCAAAATCTCCGTTACCGTACAGGTCTGTGCGCTTTTCCATAGCGGAGAAGGGTGCCCAGCTCTTGGGATATACTATGTCCGCGTCGCGGAAAGCCTCCGCCATATCGTTTGTGCGCTTGAAGCTGCCGCCCGAAGCCGCCGCGTTCTTTTTGGCCACCTCCTCAACCTCGCCCATCACCTCGTAGCCCTCCGGGTGCGCCAGCACAACGTCCATACCAAAGCGCGTCATGAGGCCAATTATGCCCTGAGGCACGGAAAGGGGCTTGCCGTAGCTGGGAGAATACGCCCAGCTCATGGCTATCTTCTTGCCCTTGAGGTTTTCTATGCCGCCAAACTCGTGTATGAGGTGCAGCGCGTCCGCCATGGACTGCGTGGGATGGTCTATATCGCATTGCAGATTCACCAGCGTGGGCCGCTTGGGCAGCACGCCGTCAACGAAACCCTGCTGAACGGACTGCGCCACCTCGCGCATGTATGCGTTGCCCTTGCCTATATACATATCGTCGCGTATGCCTATAACGTCCGCCATGAAGGATATCATGTTGGCCGTTTCGCGCACCGTTTCGCCGTGCGCTATCTGAGATTTTCCCTCGTCCAGATCCTGCACGGTGAGACCCAGCAGGTTGCAGGCCGAAGCGTAGCTGAACCTTGTACGCGTGGAATTATCGCGGAAGAGCGATACGCCGAGGCCACTGTCGAATATGCGGGGGGAGATGTTGTTTTCGCGCAGGTGGCGCAGCGCGTCCGCCACGGTGAAAACCGCGTCCAACTCGTCGTCCGTGCGCTCCCAGGTAAGCAGGAAGTCGTTCTTATACATATCGGCAAAACCTAGGCCGTCCAGTATCTTTGTAAATTGCTCTATGTTACTCATATGATATCCTCCGTTATTTCGTATACATTGTGGGCAGCGCAGCATATACCGCCGCGCATTTTACGAGGTCGGCCTTCCAGGTCTTTTCGTTGGGCGCGTGTGCCTGCGCCTCCTTGCCCGGGCCAAAGCCTATGCAGGGTATGCCGAAGCGACCCATTATGGAAACGCCGTTTGTGGAAAATGTCCACTTGTCCACCACGGGCGTGCCGTACATGCCCTCGTAGGAGGCCACCATTGCCTTGGTGGCCGAGTGATCCGCGGGTATGACCCAGGTGGGGAAGTAGCAGTCTGTGGGATAAACAAGCTCTTTCCAGCTCGGGCGGTCGTATTTATACATGGTCACTTCCGCGCCGTATTTTTGCACGGAGGGCAGCGCGCGTATTTCTTGTAGCGCCAGCTCGTATGTTTCGCCGTCCGTGAGCCTACGGTCTATCGATACCGCCGCCATGTCCGCCACGGCGCAGCGTGAGGGCGAATTGAAGAATATCTCGGAAACGGTGAGCGTTCCCTTGCCCAAAAATTCGTCATAGTGCAGCTTGTCGTTGAGGTCTCTTATCTCCTGCAGAATGTCCGCCATCTTGAATATGGCGTTCTCGCCGCGTTCGGGCGCGCTGCCGTGGCAGGATATGCCCTTCACCTCCACGCGTATCTCCATGCGTCCGCGTTGGCCGCGATATATATTTCCATCCGTGGGTTCGGTGATAACAACGAACTCCGGCTTTATTTTGCTCTCGTTTATGATGTACTGCCAGCACAGGCCGTCGCAATCCTCCTCCTGCACGGTGCCCGTAACAAGCACGGTAACATCGGCGGGGATCAAGCCAAGATCCTTCATTATCTTAGCGCCGTAGGTGCCAGAAACTATTCCGCCCAGCTGATCCGAAGCGCCTCTGCCGCCTATCTCCTCGTCGTTCTCGTAGCCTTTATAGGGGTCGAAGGTCCAGTTTGTCAGCTCGCCCAGCCCCACGGTGTCTATATGCGCGTCGTAGGCTATTATACGCTCGCCGCTGCCCATATAGCCCAGCACGTTGCCCATGCCGTCTATATCGACCTTATCGAAGCCAAGCGCCTCCATTTCGGCCGCTATGCGCTTCACAACGGCCTCCTCGCCGCAGCTTTCGCCCGGCAGCGCTATAAGATCGCGCAGGAATTTTGTCATTTGCTTTTCATAGCCCTGCGCCGCGTTTTTAATTGCTTGAAAATCCATCTTTGTTATCCTCCCTGTTTTTTGCGGACATGGGTTAGATGGCCGCGGTTTTTAAAAGTCAAGTCAAAAGTCAGGGGTAAAAGTCAAGGATCATGGTTCTGTCAGAGTTTTATATAAGATAAGAGACCGCCCCGCTTTTAAATGGGTTCACGCTGGTTCACGCTGGTTTTTGCCGATCAACTGGTTCACGCTGATTCATGCTATGCAAGCGAGGCAGTCGTCTCAATCTTCGGTATGGAATTGCCCGCCCCACACTATCTGCCGGTATCTTTCGGGGTCCGTATCGCCCTCGGTGGAAAAACACAGCACGGTGGAGTTTGCGTCAAGGCCTATGGCCTCTTTTATTTCGGCATAGCGCGCGTCCGTCATTAGCGCGTATATAAGCCCTGCCGATACAGCGCCCGATTCGCCCGATATAACGCGGGCGTCCCCCGCCAGCGGCGCGCTCAATATGCGCATACCGTTCGCGGAGATAAAGTCCGGACAGGAGATGAAGAAGGCGCTGTGGTTTTTCAGTATCTCCCAGGATATTGTGTTGGGCTCGCCGCAGGCCAGCCCGGCCATTATTGTTTGCATATCGCCATACACGGCGTGAGGCTTGCCGTCGCCCGCCGCCGCCGATTTGTATAGGCAATCGGCCTGATTGGCCTCCACTATTACCGTGGTGGGGCAGTTATCGGGGAACAGATTCGCAAAAAAGCCCTGCACCGCGCCTGCCAACGAGCCCACGCCCGCCTGCACGAATATGTGTGTGGGTCGGTCTACGCCCGCCGCCTTTAGCTGCTCGGCGGCCTCCATTGCCATCGTTCCGTAACCCTGCATTATAGCGGAGGGTATATCCTCATAGCCGTCCCACGCGGTATCCTGCACTATGACGCCGTTTTCCGTGCGCTCCGCGTGGGAGGCGGCAAGGCGAACACATTCGTCATAATTGAGATCCTCAATGGTGGCTGTGGCGTTTTCTTTTAAAATATTATCGAGACGCGTTTGCGAAGAGCCGCGCGGCATAAACACGACCGCCTTTTGGCCGAGCTTGTTCGCCGCCCAGGCAACGCCCCGTCCGTGGTTGCCGTCCGTTGCGGTAAAGAATACCGCCTGCCCAAACTCCTGTTTGAGCTCGGGCGAAACCAAGCGGTCATAAGTCATCTCGGCTATATCCCTTCCGGTCTTTTGAGCTATATAGCGCGCCATGGCGTAAGAACCGCCCAGAACCTTAAACGCATTGAGCCCAAAGCGATAGCTCTCGTCCTTCACGAAAAGCCCGCCCAAACCAAGGTGTGCAGCCAAAGCGGAAAGCTGCGCAAGCGGCGTTACCGTGTATTGCGGAAAGCTTTGGTGAAAGGCGCGCGCCTTTGCCACCTCTGGCTCAGACATCACCTCAAGAGCGCTGCCATCGGCTTTGGGAATGCGGTTTTTTATCCATTTGATAGTTTCCATAAATCTCCTGTCAGGGCTGTTTTGCGCTGTCCTGCCCCTTTACGTCTATATAGCTATAGAGCGTATATTTAGATATTCCGAAATAATTTGAAATATGATCGCCCGATTTTGTTATAAGGAAGGCGCCCGCGTCCGACAAAAATTGCAGTGCCTTTTTTTTCTCGTCCTTCGTCATGAGCGCTGGCGGCTTTCCGCCTGCGAACTGTACGGATTTATCTATAAGCTCGAATAAAAGATCGTTTACGTTTTGCGGGATCTTGGGAGCGTCCTTGCTCTCCTCTTCCTCCCGCTTGCTCTGCGCATGATCGAGCAGCGAACCCATTGCCCGCTCGGCCACCAGCAGCTCTGTGATATCGTAATTTATAGACAGTATACCCATAACCTTGTCCTCGTCGTCGCGCACATATATTGTGGTGGACTTGAGCACTCTGCCATCCTGAGTTTTTGTGAGATAGGCCAGATGATCTTGCAGCTTTTTGGGGTCTGCATTGAGCGCCTCCAGAACCACCTGAGACGGCCCGTCGCCTACCTGCCTGTTTGTAACGTGCCCGTTTTCAATGGCAAGTATGGTGTTTTCCGCGGACATATCGTGAACCACTATTTCACAGTTTTGGCCAAACTGCGCCGCGAGTCCCTTTGCAAGCCTTTTCAAAAAATCTATCCATATACCGCCTGTCATAGCAGCTGCCTCTCAATTAAAAAATAATGCTTGTGGATTTACCCTTTGCCCCTTAGTGCATCGATTTTTTTGTACTCTGTTTGAACCATTAACCCTTGACTTTGATTTAAATATATCACAAAAAAATAAAGAGTCAATGGTTTTTCTAAAAATTTTTTTGATTACCTAAAAATTTTTTTGGTTTTGTATTGATTTTTGATTTTTCGGGTGCTAAAATACAATTAATAAGAAAGGTTTTTAACTCAGAAACCTACATATTATAAATATTCAGCAAAATTTAAAAACTACATATACGGCACAAGCTCCAAGATCGGCATTTGGGGCATACCCAATAAAAAAACCATAAAGAGGTAAGGCCATGAAAAAATTATTGATAGGAAACGGCAGGCTGGTAACGCGCGACTCGGCACGTCCTTTTTTTGAGCGCGGCTGCGTTTACATTGAGGATGGCGTGATAGCCGATGTGGGCGACACTTCGCTGAGGGACGCTCACGCGGACGCGGAGTTTTTGGACGCGCGCGGCGGCGTTATAATGCCCGGGCTCATAAACACGCACGATCATATATACAGCGCCTTCGCGCGCGGGCTATCCATAAACGGCCACGATCCCCAAAACTTTATGGACATACTGGAAGGGCTGTGGTGGCGGCTTGACAGGGCGCTTTCGCTGGTGGACGTGCAAATGAGCGCCTACGCCACATATATAGACTGCATAAAAAACGGTGTCACCACCGTGTTTGACCACCACGCCAGCTACGGAGCCATAGAGGGCAGCCTGTTTGAGATATCCGGCGCGGCGCAAGAGCTCGGCTTGCGCACCTGCCTTTGCTACGAGGTGTCTGATAGAGACGGCGAGGATAAGATGAAGCGCGCGGTCAAAGAAAACGTGGATTTCATGAATTACGCGGCTAAAGAGGGCGGCGATATGCAAGCGGGAATGATGGGCATGCACGCGCCCTTCACCCTCTCTAACGCCACGCTGGAATATTGCGCGGAAAGGCTTCCCAGCGGCGCGGGCTATCACATACACGTGGCGGAGGGGCTTGCGGACGTTTACGATTCGCTGGAAAAATACGGCAAGCGCACGGTGGAGCGCCTTTTCGACATGGGCATACTTGGCGAGAAAACTATCGCCGGCCACTGCATACACATTTCGCCGCGCGAAATAGAGCTTTTGGCCGACACCAAAACGGCTGTGGTGCACAACCCGGAGAGCAATATGGGCAACGCGGTGGGCTGCGGGCCGGTCCTGCGCATGCTGGCCGAGGGCGTGCTTACAGGCCTCGGGACGGACGGCTACACAAACGATATGCTGGAATCATATAAGGTAGGAAACATACTGCACAAGCACAACCTCTGCGACCCGAACGCCGCCTGGGGCGAGATCCCCGCCATGCTTTTTGAAAACAACGCGAAGATAGCGGCGCGCTATTTCAACCGTCCGCTGGGCGTGCTGAAACCGGGCGCGGCGGGCGACGTTATCATAACCGATTACGATCCGCTGACGCCCATGAACGAGAGCAACATAAATTCGCACATACTCTTCGGCATCAACGGGCGCAGCGTTACGGACACGGTGGCGGCGGGCGAGGTGCTCATGCGAGACAGGCGTATGACAAAGGTGGACGAGCACGAGGTCATGGCAAAGTGCCGCGAGACGGCAAGCGCGCTGTGGCGCAGGATAAACGCATAATAAACAGAGGAAGCGGCACAACAGGCATACCCGCCTCAGGCGGCGGAACGTGTTTCGAATAAAAGTATAACAAACGGAGGAAGCGTTATGAGCGATATTATGAAGCAGATAAGCCCGGCGGGGCTGATAGACTGGATATTGGCCGAGAAGGAGACGCAGGGCAGCGTTTTCGGCGTGAGCAAACTGTTTTACGCGAAGGAGGGCAAGACACTTCCGCTGTTCGGCGGGCGGCTGGAGACCCCCTTCGGCCCGGCGGCGGGCCCGCACACTCAGCTGGCGCAAAACATTGTTGCGGCCTACGCGGGCGGCGCGCGCTTCTTCGAGCTCAAAACGGTGCAAACGCTGGACGGCGAGGAGCTGCCCGTCAGTAAACCCTGCATACGCGCGGAGGACGAATGCTATAACGTGGAGTGGTCTACCGAGCTATACGTTCCGCAGGCGCTGGAGGAATACGTGAAGGCCTGGTTTTTGTGCAAGCTCCTTTCCAAGGAATACGGCTTCGGCGCGCCGGACGGCTTCATATTCAACATGAGCGTGGGTTACGACTATGCCGGCATCACCTCGCCCAAGATAGATTCCTTCATAGAGGGATTAAGAGACGCAGGCTCAAGCGATATATGGGCGCAGTGCAAGGCCGCCGCCATGGATCGTCTGGCCGATTTTGCAAATGTGGACGCCGCGTATATAGAGGCGATAAGCCCCAATGTGTGCGAATCCATAACGCTTTCCACGCTGCACGGCTGCCCGCCCGCCGAGATAGAGCGCATAGCGAGCTACCTCATAACCGAGAAGCAGCTCAACACCTACATAAAATGCAACCCCACGCTACTGGGCTACGAATACGCGCGCGCTACGCTCGATTCGCTGGGCTTCGATTATATAGTTTTCGACGACCATCATTTCAAAAGCGATCTGCAATACGCGGACGCCGTGCCCATGATAAAGCGGCTGATGGAGCGCGCGGCGGCGGCGCAGGTCAGCTTCGGCGTGAAGCTTACGAATACATTTCCCGTGGACGTGGCGGCGGGCGAGCTGCCCGGTGAGGAGATGTATATGTCCGGCCGTTCGCTTTACCCGCTTTCCATTTCGCTGGCCGCAAAGCTGGCGGAGGAATTCGGCGGCAAGATGCGCATATCCTTTTCGGGCGGCGCGGACGCCTTCAACATAACCGATATATACGGCGCGGGCATATGGCCGGTGACGCTGGCCACCACGCTTTTGAAGCCGGGCGGCTACAACCGTTTGGCGCAGATGGCGGAGCAGCTATATTCGCTGCCCTACGCGGATTGGGCGGGCGTTTCGACTGCGGCGGCGGCAAAGCTGCGCGAGGACGCGCTTTCGGGAGAATACTACCGCAAACCCATAAAGCCGCTGCCCACGCGAAAATCCGCCGAGGCCGTGCCGCTTACGGATTGCTTCAACGCGCCCTGTTCCGGCGGCTGCCCCATAAATCAGGATATACCCGCATACATTGCACTGGCGGGCGCGGGCGAATACGCCGCCGCACTGCGCGTGATACTAGAGAAAAACCCGCTGCCCTTCATAACGGGAACCATATGCAACCACCGCTGTATGGATCGCTGCACGCGCAATTTTTACGAGCAGCCCGTGAACATACGCGATACAAAGCTGCTGTGCGCAAACACTGGCTTTGGCGAGGTGC
This sequence comes from uncultured Christensenella sp., assembly GCA_964464145.1. GTDB lineage: Bacteria > Bacillota > Clostridia > Christensenellales > Christensenellaceae > UBA5399. The sequence continues at coordinate 3,300 of CAYXFB010000068.1, read as the reverse complement.
TTGAGCAGCTCACGCCGCCCGAAAAGACGGCCGAGCCGGTCGCCATAATAGGCGGCGGCGCGGCGGGCATGGCGGCCGCCTTCTTCCTCTCCCGCTACGGCCACCCCGTAACATTGTTCGAAAAGCAGCGCGCGCTGGGCGGCATAGTGCGCCACGTGGTGCCTGAGTTCCGCGTGCCCTCCGCCGTGGTGGAGCAGGACGAAAAGCTGCTTCAAAAGATGGGCGTGGAGATAATAACGGGCAGCGAAGCCCCCTCTATAGACGAATTGAAAACGCGGGGATTCAAGCACATAATACTGGCCGTGGGCGCGTACAAGCCGGGCTCAGTTGAGCTGAAGCGCGGCGAGGCCGTGAACGTGCTGGATTTCCTCTCCGCCAGCCGCGCGGGAGAAGTACAGCAGCTGGGGCGTAACGTTGTTATAATAGGCGGGGGCAACACGGCTATGGATGCCGCGCGCGCCGCCAAACGCGCGGATGGCGTGGAAAATGTGTACATAGTGTACCGCCGCACAAAGCGCTATATGCCCGCGGACGCGGAGGAGCTGGAGCTGGCTCTGGCCGAGGATGTGCAGTTTAAAGAGCTTTTGGCTCCGCTTTCGCTGGAGGACGGCAAGCTCTTGTGCCGCGTGATGGAGCTGGGCGCGGCGGACGCTTCGGGCAGGCGCAGTCCGGTGGAGACGGACAGGACGGCCGAGGTGCCCGCGGACACGGTGATAGCCGCCGTGGGCGAGCGGGTGGACGATGGCTTTTTAACTGAGTGCGGTATAGAGCTTACCGCGCGAGGCAGAGCGGCCGTGGATGAAAACCTTATGACCAGCAAAGACGGAGTATACATAGCGGGCGATGCGCAGCGCGGACCCGCCACGGTGGTGGAGGCCATTGCGGACGCGCGCAAAATAGCCGACGCGATCGCGGGCGTTACGGAGAGCTTCGAAGCAGAGTATGACTGCTGGCCGCTGGATAAAAAGGGCGTGCTCGTGGAGGCATATGAGGCGCAGAGCGAGGCGGAGCGCTGCCTAAATTGCGACATGGTATGCGAAAACTGCGTGGACGTGTGCCCCAACAGAGCGAACATAGCCATAGAGGCGAAGGGTACGCAGATAGTGCACATAGACAAGCTGTGCAACGAGTGCGGCAACTGCGAGATGTTCTGCCCGTACGCCAGCGCGCCATATAAGGACAAATTTACACTCTTTGCGGACGAATATAGTTTTGATAACAGCGAAAATGAAGGATTTCTGATTTTGCCGGGTGGCAGCTTCAAGCTGCGCTTTGATGGCAAGGTGTGCGAAACAAATGGAAGCGGATTGCCCGAGGGGCTGGCGGATATAATGCGCGCGGTGGCGGAGCGCTATGCGTACATCATATGAAACATTGTTGCGCTAGCGGCGGCAGCGGCTAGTTTACGAAGGGCTGATATTCAAGGAGAGGGCTTATGTCTGAATTTACAGTAAACGGTAAAAATGTGGTTTGCACCGAAGATGTTAATCTTATGGATTTTCTGCGCGACGAACTGCGGCTCACCTCGGTGAAGGACGGCTGCGCGGAGGGCGCGTGCGGCGCGTGCACCGTTATATTGGACGGAGCGGCGCGCAAGGCCTGCGTGCTGAAAACGGACAAGCTGAGCGGTAAAAACATTGTTACGCTCGAAGGTTTTTCACCACGTGAACGAGAGATATACGCGCGCGCCTTTGCGGAGGCTGGCGCCGTGCAGTGCGGTTTTTGCACGCCCGGCATGATGGTGTGCGCCAAGGCGCTGCTGGACGTTACGCCCGCTCCCGAGCCCGCGCAGGTGAAGGCCGCGCTGAAAGGCAACATCTGCCGCTGCACGGGCTACGTAAAGATAGAGAAAGCCATACTGCTGGCCGCAAAGCTGCTGCGCGAGCAGCCGGAGCAAGCGGCGGACGAGCGCGGCGACATAGGCGAGAGCCTTACGCGGGTGGACGCGCTTTCCAAGGCGCTGGGCGAGGCCGAATATACGGACGATATGCTTCTTCCCGGCATGGTTTATGGCGGCGCTGTGCGCACGAAATACCCGCGCTCAAGAGTGCTTGCAATAGACCTTGAGGCGGCTAAGGCGCACCCTGATTTCGTGGCCGCCGCCACCTATGACGATATCCCCGGCTCTAAGCTGGTGGGTCATCTGCGCAAGGATTGGCCGGTTTTGACGGGAATTGGGCAGATAACGCACTGCGTGGGCGACGCCATAGTGCTTATAGCCGCCAGCACGAAGCGCGGGCTGGACGAGATACGCGCACTGGTGCATATAGAGCAGGAGGAGCTGCCGCCCGTGACCTCACCAGCCGAGGCGATGGCGGAGGACGCGCCGCAGCTGCACGAGTCGGGCAATATACTCGCGCACGAGCACCTTATACGCGGAGACGCGGAGGCGAAGCTCAAAGCCTCGCGTCACATTGTTACGCGTCACTATTCCACACCCTTCACAGAGCACGCTTTTTTGGAGCCGGAGTGTGCCGTGGCACTGCCCGAGGAGGGCGGGGTGCGCATATATTCGGCCGATCAGGGCATATACCAAACGCTGCACGAGTGCGCGGACATGCTCGGTCTGCCGCTTGAGCGTGTGCGCGTTACCGCAAAGGCGGTGGGCGGCGGCTTCGGCGGCAAGGAGGACATGAGCGTGCAGCATCACGCGGCGCTTTTGGCCTACATAGCGCAGCAACCAGTGAAATTCAAGTTGAGCCGCGCCGAAAGCATAGCGCTTCACCCCAAGCGCCACCCCATGGAGATGGATTTCACGGTGGGCTGCGACGAGCAGGGCAACATAACGGCCATGAAGGCGGTCATAATTTCAGACACGGGCGCTTACGCCTCGCTGGGCGGGCCGGTGCTGCAGCGCGCCTGCACGCACGCCGCCGGGCCCTACCATTTTCAGGATATAGACATAGAGGGTTTCGCCGTGTATACCAACAACCCGCCCGCCGGAGCGTATCGCGGTTTTGGCGTTACGCAGAGCTGCTTCGCAATGGAAAGCTGCATAAACGCTCTGGCCGAAATGTCCGGTCTCTCACCCTTTGAAATGCGCTACAGGAACGCCATCCGCCCGGGCGAGGTGCTGCCCAACGGCCAGATAGCGGACGAGTCTACGGCGCTAATCGAAACGCTGGACGCTGTGCGCGCGGCTTACGAGGGCGCGGAGGTGGCGGGCATAGCCTGCGCCATGAAAAACAGCGGTCTGGGCGTGGGCATACCCGACGTGGGCAGGTGTAATATTGTTGTGCTGGACGGTGTGGCGCATATACGCTCCAGCGCGGCCTGCATAGGGCAGGGGCTGGGTACCGT